>NZ_JADBRF010000002.1:0-277595 GCF_014930485.1 Enterobacter cloacae complex sp. P47BA
GCTGTGGCTGATGCGCCACGGTATCCGGGTGGGGCACTCCCGGCCTTATCATCCGCAGACGCAGGGCAAGCTGGAGCGTTTTCACCGCAGCCTGAAGTCGGAAGTGCTGCAGGGAAAATGGTTCGCGGACAGCGGTGAGCTGCAGCGCGCTTTCGATCACTGGCGCACGGTGTACAACCTTGAACGCCCGCACGAGGCGCTGGATATGGCGGTACCGGCCTCGCGTTATCAGCCGTCTGCCCGGCAGTACAGCGGCAGCGTAACGCCACCTGAATACGATGAAGGGGTGAAGGTCAGGAAAGTGGATGTCAGCGGAAAGCTGAGCATAGAGGGTGTCAGTCTGAGCGCAGGCAAGGCGTTCAGGGGAGAACGGGTCGGGCTGAGGGAGACGCAGGATGACGGCTGCTACGAGGTGTGGTGGTACAGCACGAAAGTGGGGGTGATCGACCTGAAGAAAAAGTCGATCACCATGGGTAAAGGATGTTAAAAAGTGTTCACCATGTCCCCGAACACCTGTCTACCATGTCCCCGGACTGTACAAGGGGAGAGGGACAAGATGAAGGTTTTCTATTTCCTCGGGTAAAGCTCTTTACGCTTATAGGGCTCCGTCTCTCCCGGCTTCCGCGTTTTCAGCAGCTTCAGTATCCACGTGTACTGTTCGGTATGCGGCCCCACCAGCAGCTCCACCTCTTCGTTCATGCGGCGCGCGATGGTGCGATCGTCCGCGGTCAGCAGATCGTCCATCGGCGGACGGACTTCAATGCTCAGACGATGCGTTTTACCGTCGTAAACCGGAAAGAGCGGGATCACGCGGGCGCGACAGACCTTCATCAGGCGCCCAATCGCGGGGAGCGTGGCTTTGTAGGTCGCAAAGAAGTCGACAAACTCGCTGTGCTCGGGTCCGTGGTCCTGGTCCGGCAGATAGTAGCCCCAGTACCCCTGACGTACCGACTGAATAAACGGCTTGATGCCGTCGTTACGCGCATGCAAACGTCCGCCAAAACGACGACGTACCGTATTCCAGACAAAATCGTAGATTTTATTGCCCTGGTTATGGAACATCGCCGCCATTTTCTGCCCCTGGGAAGCCATCAGCATTGCCGGGATATCCACGCCCCAGCCGTGGGGCACGAGGAAAATGACCTTCTCATCATTGCGACGCATTTCGTCGATGATTTCCAGCCCTTTCCAGTCAACGCGGTCGATGATTTTTTCCGGTCCTTTCAGCGCCAGCTCCGCCATCATCGCCATGGCCTGCGGTGCGGTGGTATACATCGCGTCGATGATGGCCTCGCGCTCGGCATCGCTTTTTTCAGGAAAACAGTAATAGAGGTTGATCTGCGCACGACGACGCGCGCTTTTACCTAAACGTCCGGCCAGACGGCCAATTTTTCCCAGTACGGGATCGCGCAGCGCGGCAGGCAGCATAGCGATGCCCGCAAAGGTGTAAACCCCCAGCCAGGCGCCCCAGTTGCGCGGGTGTCGAAAGGATTTTTCAAACTCAGGAATGTATTCAATATTATTTTTTTTTGTTTCCATGCTGGTTCCAGGGTCTGGTGACGCAAAAAATTATTCAGATAGTGTAGCGAGGCAGTCGCCCACGCACAAAAGAAAAAGCCGGCGCATGCTGACACCGGCTTTTTTCACAAAACAGAGAGCTTAGTTTAAGCTCAGCTGCGGTATCACCTCTCTCGCCTGCGCCAGGTAATCGGAACGATCTTTACCTGTCAGGCCTTCGGTGCGCGGCAGTTTGGCCGTCAGCGGGTTCACGGCCTGCTGGTTGATCCACACTTCATAGTGCAGATGCGGGCCAGTAGAGCGTCCGGTGTTGCCGGAGAGCGCGATACGGTCACCGCGTTTCACTTTCTGCCCCGGTTTGACCAGCAGCTTGCGCAGGTGCATATAGCGGGTGGTATAGGTCCGACCGTGACGGATAGCCACGTAATAACCCGCAGCACCGCTGCGTTTTGCCATCACCACTTCGCCATCGCCAACGGACAGCACCGGCGTGCCCTGCGGCATCGCGAAGTCTACCCCGCGGTGAGGCGCAACGCGCCCGGTAACCGGGTTCAGACGACGCGGGTTAAAGTTAGAGGAGACGCGGAACTGTTTCGCCGTCGGGAAACGCAGGAAGCCTTTCGCAAGGCCCGTACCGCTGCGGTCATAGAACTTGCCATCTTCAGCGCGAATGGCGTAGTAATCTTTTCCCTCGGAGCGCAGACGCACCCCCAGCAGCTGGCTCTGCTCGCGCTTGCCGTCCAGCATTTCGCGGGACATCAGGACGGAAAACTCATCGCCTTTCTTCAGCTTACGGAAATCCATCTGCCACTGCATGGCTTTGATCACCGCGCTGATTTCACCGCTGGTCAGGCCCGCATCACGGGCGCTGGAAACAAAGCTTCCGCCCACGGTACCTTTCATCACGCTGTTAACCCAGTCGCCTTTCTGCATTTCACTGGTCATTTTGAAACCGTTTGCAGTGCGGTCGTAGGTGCGGGTTTCGCGGCGGGACATTTCCCAGGTCAAACGCTGAAGATCGCCATCCGCCGTTAATGTCCAGGAGAGCTGTTGCCCGATTTTCAGGTTACGCAGGTCTTTATCCGCAGCGGCCAGCTGGCTGATATTGCCCATGTCGATACCGTACTGGTTGAGCACGCTGCTCAGCGTGTCACCGGTAGAGACAACGTATTCGTGGATCCCCGCTTCGTTCTCGGTTTTATCGTCCAGTTCATCCTGAGGGATAGCTTCATCTTCCTGAGCGGCCTGGTCGATAGGCTCGCTGGCTTCAGGCAGCAAAGAGCGGATCTCGCTCTTTTCAAGCTCGATGGTTTTAATGATAGGGGCAGAACTCGGGTGGTAAACATAGGGCCGCCAGACGGCGACCGCTAAGGTGAGAACTGTAAGCGACCCCAGCATAACGCGGTGGGGTCGAGGCAGATTGTTAAATGCCAGGGCGACAGAGCGGGCTATCTGTTGCACGTATTCACTTCCTCGTTAATCTCCTTTCAGGCAGCTCGCATACTGGTTCGCCAGTTGGCTGAGGAACTGCGAATAGCTCGCTTTGCTCAACTGGATATTCGTACCTAGCGGGTCAAGGGTTCCCATGCGCACGGATGTTCCCCTGGCCACGGCTTCTACGACCGCTGGCCTGAACTGTGGCTCAGCAAAAACGCATGTCGCTTTCTGCTCAACCAACTGTGTTCTGATTTCATGTAAACGCTGCGCACCAGGTTGAATTTCAGGGTTAACGGTAAAGTGCCCAAGCGGGGTCAGGCCGTAGTGTTTTTCGTAGTAGCCGTAGGCGTCATGAAAAACGAAATACCCTTTTCCTTTCAACGGTGCGAGCTCATTACCTACCTGCTTATCGGTTGCGGCTAATTGTGCCTCAAAATCCTTCAGGTTGGCGTCTAGTTTGGCTCGACTTTGCGGCATAAGTTCCACTAATTTGTCATGGATTGCAACCGCTGAAAGCCGCGCTATCTCTGGGGATAGCCAGAGATGCATGTTGTACTCGCCGTGATGGTGATCTCCATCACCTTTTTCACCCTCTGCAGCGTGATGGTCATGTTCGTCACCGTCATCATCCGCCCCTTTCATGAGCAACGGTTTCACGCCGGAAAGCCCGGAAATCGCGACCTGTTTTTCATCAGCAATCTGTTTGGCGGATTTCTGCATGAATGCTTCCATCTCCGGACCAATCCAGACAACTAAGTCTGCGTTTTGTAAGCGTTTTACATCAGACGGACGCAGAGAATAGTCATGCTCTGAGGCACCGTCAGGGAGCAGAACCTGGGTTTCCGTTACCCCATCGGCAATGGCCGACGCGATGAATCCAAGCGGTTTAAGCGAAGCAACAACGGCAGCGTTAACATCTTGTGCGGTTGTTCCCCAAAGGGCAGCGGATAATGCTGCGAAAAGAAGCGTATTTTTATGTAACATAATGCGACTAATCATCGTAGTGAATGCGTGGAATGTGATATTATAACATTCGTTGACTTCTTCAAGCTTAAATTGACATGACGACTCTGGTTTCTCTCGACAATATTTCGGTCTCCTTTGGCCAGCGCCGCGTCCTCTCTGACGTATCGCTGGATCTCAAGCCCGGAAAAATTCTGACGCTGCTCGGCCCCAATGGCGCAGGTAAATCCACTCTGGTGCGCGTGGTGCTGGGTCTGGTTACACCGGATGAAGGTGTAATCACGCGCGAGGAAAAATTGCGGATCGGCTATGTGCCGCAAAAATTACATCTGGACGCCACCCTGCCGCTGACGGTAAATCGTTTTCTGCGTTTGCGTCCGGGCACGCGAAAAGCCGATATTCTCCCGGCGCTGAAGCGCGTGCAGGCGGGCCACCTTATCGATGCGCCGTTGCAGAAGCTGTCCGGCGGTGAGACGCAGCGCGTTTTGCTGGCCCGTGCGCTGCTGAGCAGCCCGCAGCTGCTGGTGCTGGATGAGCCAACCCAGGGCGTGGACGTCAATGGTCAGGTCGCGCTTTATGATTTGATCGACCAGCTGCGCCGCGAACTGAACTGCGCCGTGCTGATGGTCTCCCATGACCTGCATCTGGTGATGGCGAAAACCGACGAAGTGCTGTGTCTCAACCATCACATTTGCTGTTCCGGCACGCCTGAAGTGGTCTCAATGCACCCGGAATTTATCTCCATGTTCGGCCCTCGCGGCGCTGAACAGCTTGGCATTTATCGCCATCATCATAATCACCGCCATGATTTGCAGGGACGAATCGTTCTGCGTCGGGGAAATGGACACTCATGATTGAACTGTTACTGCCCGGCTGGCTGGCCGGGGTTATGCTTGCCTGCGCCGCAGGTCCACTCGGCTCGTTTGTGGTGTGGCGCAGAATGTCTTACTTCGGTGATACCCTGGCGCATGCGTCGCTGCTGGGCGTTGCCTTTGGTTTGCTGCTGGATGTGAATCCCTTTTACGCGGTGATTGTGGTCACGCTGCTGCTGGCGGCCGGTCTGGTCTGGCTGGAGAAGCGTCCTCACCTCGCGATTGATACGCTGCTTGGCATCATGGCGCACAGCGCGCTGTCGCTGGGTCTGGTCGTTGTTAGCCTGATGTCAAATATCCGCGTTGACCTGATGGCCTACCTGTTTGGCGATCTGCTGGCCGTGACGCCTGACGATCTCATCGCGATCGCCATTGGCGTGGTGGTGGTACTGGGTATTCTGCTGTGGCAGTGGCGGAATTTACTGGCAATGACCGTCAGCCCGGATTTAGCCTTCGTCGACGGCGTGAAGCTGCAGCGCGTGAAGCTGCTGCTGATGCTGGTTACGGCGTTAACGATTGGTGTGGCAATGAAGTTTGTCGGGGCACTGATCATCACGTCGCTGCTGATTATCCCTGCCGCCACGGCGCGCCGTTTTGCACGTACGCCAGAGCAGATGGCCGGTATCGCGGTGGTTATCGGGATGATCGCCGTCACGGGCGGGTTAACCTTTTCGGCGTTTTATGACACGCCAGCCGGACCGTCGGTGGTCTTGAGCGCGGCGGTGTTGTTTGTTTTCAGTATGATGAAAAAGACCGCGCAGTAGTGAGCATGTCCCCGGTGGCGCTTCGCTTACCGGGGCTACAATTTATCGCTACTTACGGCATCGCGGGCGGCGTAATACCGAAATGATTCCACGCCCGCACCGTCGCCATACGACCACGTGGGGTACGCTGTAAGAAGCCCTGCTGGATCAGATACGGTTCCAGCACATCTTCAATCGTCTCACGCTCTTCGCCAATTGCCGCCGCCAGGTTATCCAGCCCGACCGGCCCGCCAAAGAACTTGTCCAGCACCGCCAGCAGCAGTTTGCGGTCCATATAGTCAAAGCCTTCAGCATCGACGTTCAGCATATCCAGCGCCTGGGCGGCGATCTCGGCGGAAATGGAACCATCGTGCTTCACTTCAGCAAAGTCACGCACGCGGCGCAGCAGGCGGTTGGCAATACGCGGCGTACCGCGGGAACGCTTCGCCACTTCATATGCCCCCTCTTCGCTCATATCCAGCCCCATGTAGCGCGCGCTGCGCCCCACAATGTGCTGAAGATCGGGCACCTGATAAAACTCCAGACGCTGAACGATGCCAAAGCGGTCGCGCAGCGGAGAGGTCAACGACCCGGCGCGGGTCGTGGCGCCAATCAGGGTAAACGGCGGCAGATCGATTTTGATGGAGCGCGCGGCCGGGCCTTCGCCGATCATGATATCCAGCTGGTAATCTTCCATCGCCGGATAGAGCACTTCCTCCACCACCGGTGACAGGCGGTGGATCTCATCGATAAACAGCACATCATGCGGTTCAAGGTTGGTCAGCATCGCCGCCAGATCGCCCGCTTTCTCCAGCACCGGGCCGGAGGTGGTACGCAGGTTGACGCCCATTTCATTGGCGACGATATTCGCCAGGGTAGTTTTCCCTAACCCCGGCGGGCCAAAAATCAGCAGGTGATCGAGCGCATCGCCGCGCAGCTTTGCCGCCTGGATGAAAATCTCCATCTGGGAACGTACCTGCGGCTGGCCGATGTACTCATCAAGCAGCTTCGGGCGGATCGCACGATCCACCACGTCTTCTGCCTGAAGGGTGCCTGCCGATACCAGGCGGTCTGCTTCAATCATCCTTTACCTCACAATGCAGCGCGCAGCGCTTCACGAATCAGAGTTTCACTGCTGGCGTCCGGTTTGGCAATTTTGCTCACCATCCGGCTGGCCTCCTGAGGTTTATAGCCCAGCGCCACCAGCGCGGCAACCGCTTCCTGCTCGGCGTCATCATCAGAGGCAGGCGCACCCGGAGCAGTCAGAACCAAATCGGCAGCCGGAGTGAACAGATCGCCGTGCAGACCTTTAAAGCGGTCTTTCATCTCAACAATCAGACGCTCTGCGGTTTTCTTACCAATGCCCGGAAGCTTAATCAGCGCCGCGGGATCTTCACGCTCAACGGCATTCACAAACTGCGGAGCGGACATGCCGGACAAAATCGCCAGCGCCAGCTTAGGCCCCACACCGTTGGTTTTAATCAGCTCGCGAAACAGGGTGCGTTCCTGCTTGTTGTTAAAGCCGTACAGCAGCTGAGCGTCTTCACGCACCACAAACTGGGTAAAGACAATCGCCTCTTTGCCCGCGTCCGGCAGCTCGTAGAAACAGGTCATCGGCATATGGACTTCATAGCCCACGCCACCCACTTCCAGCAGCACTAACGGGGGTTGTTTTTCAATGATGATGCCTCTGAGTCTGCCTATCACGTGACGCTCCTGCGTTCTGGGAGAAATTAACTGCCGACATAATAAAAAAAGGCTGGATGTTTATCCAGCCTGATTTCTGATTATCGTAACCTGCCTCGCGCCAGATTGAGCCGCGACTCGCTCATTTGCATCGCGTTCTGGCTGACGTGGCAGTGGGTAATCGCAATCGCCAGCGCATCGGCGGCGTCGGCCTGCGGGTTCGCGGGAAGCTTCAGCAGGGTGCGCACCATGTGCTGCACCTGGCTCTTCTCCGCGCTACCGATGCCCACCACCGTCTGCTTAACCTGACGCGCGGCGTATTCGAACACCGGCAGATCCTGGTTCACCGCAGCCACGATGGCCACCCCACGCGCCTGACCGAGCTTAAGCGCCGAATCCGCGTTCTTCGCCATAAAGACCTGCTCAATGGCGAAATAGTCTGGCTGAAACTGGGTGATGATCTCCGATACGCCCGCATAAATAAGCTTCAGGCGCGACGGCAGATCGTCCACTTTGGTGCGAATGCATCCACTGCCGAGGTAGGTTAGCTGGCGTCCCACCTGACGGATAACGCCATACCCGGTGACGCGCGAGCCGGGGTCAATCCCGAGGATAATCGACATCACGCGTCTCCCGTAAACGGTTTACAGGCTCTCATCAGAGAGTCGCTGCAACCTCATCAGAGATTTCACCGTTGTGGTACACTTCCTGCACGTCGTCGCAGTCTTCGAGCATGTCGATCAGACGCAGCAGTTTCGGTGCGGTTTCTGCATCCATATCCGCTTTGGTGGACGGGATCATGGAGACTTCAGCGTTGTCCGCTTTCAGGCCCGCCGCTTCCAGCGCATCGCGCACGGCACCCATCTCTTCCCACGCGGTGTAGACGTCAATGGCACCATCATCGTAGGTCACCACGTCTTCCGCACCCGCTTCCAGCGCCGCTTCCATGATCGCATCTTCGTCGCCTTTCTCGAAAGAGATGACGCCTTTTTTGCTGAACAGGTAAGCTACGGAGCCGTCAGTGCCCAGGTTACCACCGGTTTTGGTGAACGCGTGGCGCACTTCCGCAACGGTACGGTTACGGTTGTCAGACAGGCATTCAACCATCACCGCAGTACCGCCAGGGCCGTAACCTTCATAAATGATGGTTTCCATGTTCGCGTCTTCATCCCCGCCCACGCCGCGTGCGATAGCACGGTTCAGGGTGTCACGCGTCATGTTGTTAGACAGCGCTTTATCTACCGCCGCGCGCAGGCGTGGGTTAGAAGCCGGGTCGCCGCCGCCCAGACGCGCTGCTGTCACCAGCTCGCGAATGATTTTGGTAAAGATCTTACCGCGCTTGGCATCCTGTGCCGCTTTACGGTGTTTAGTGTTGGCCCACTTACTATGACCTGCCATAAAAAGTTCTCCAAAAATCGCGCCTTCTCAGGCCGCGTTAATTACAAATTCTTCAATCGCCTGCCGGTTGCTCCACGACTTGGTCAGTGCGGCGGCATCCGCCGCGTTCACCCAGCGGTAGTTCAGGTGTTCGGTAAACACGATCTCCCGCTCATGGGGGAGCGCGAGACAGAACCACGACTCCGTGTTGCGCTCAATGCCCGGCGCATAGCGATGACGTAAATGGCTAAAAATTTCAAACTCCACCGTGCGCTGACAGTCCTTCAGGGTCAGTTGCTCATGAGCAACGTCAATGGTGACCTCTTCCTTTACTTCACGCGCGGCGGCCTGCGGCGCGGTCTCCCCCTCTTCCAGACTGCCGGTAACCGACTGCCAGAATTCAGGGTCATCGCGCCGCTGCAACATCAGCACCCGCTTCGTGTCTTCTGCATAAATGACCACCAGGACAGAAACGGGAAGCTTATATGCCATATCAGTTTTTCTCTTCCTTCTTCACCACTTCAATGCCCAGCTCGGCCAGCGCTGCCGGGTTGGCAAAGCTTGGCGCTTCGGTCATCAGACACGCTGCGGCAGTGGTTTTCGGGAAGGCGATAACGTCACGAATGTTATCGGTGCCGGTCAGCAGCATGGTCAGACGGTCGAGACCGAAGGCCAGACCCGCGTGCGGCGGCGTACCGTACTTCAGGGCGTCCAGCAGGAAGCCAAACTTCTCGCGCTGTTCCTGCTCGTTAATACCCAGAATGCCGAACACGGTCTGCTGCATTTCACCGCTGTGAATACGCACGGAGCCGCCGCCCACTTCATAGCCGTTGATAACCATGTCATAAGCGTTTGCCACTGCCTCTTCCGGCGCCGCTTTCAGCTCTGCCGCCGTCATCTCTTTTGGCGAGGTGAACGGGTGGTGCATCGCGGTCAGGCCGCCTTCACCGTCGTCTTCAAACATCGGGAAGTCGATAACCCATAGTGGCGCCCATTTGCTTTCGTCGGTCAGGTTCAGGTCTTTGCCGAGCTTCAGACGCAGCGCGCCCATCGCATCCGCAACGACTTTCTTGTTGTCTGCGCCGAAGAAGATCATGTCGCCATCCTGCGCGCCGGTGCGCTCAAGGATCGCTTCCACGATGTCCGCGTTCAGGAATTTCGCCACCGGGCTGGTGATCCCTTCCAGACCTTTCGCACGCTCGGTCACTTTAATATAGGCCAGACCTTTCGCGCCGTAGATCTTAATAAAGTTGCCGTAGTCATCAATCTGCTTACGGCTCAGCGCCGCGCCGCCCGGTACGCGCAGGGCAGCCACGCGGCCTTTCGGATCGTTAGCCGGTCCCGCGAATACCGCGAACTCAACGGATTTCACCAGGTCAGCCACGTCCACCAGCTCCATCGGGTTACGCAGGTCTGGTTTGTCGGAGCCGTAGCGACGTTCCGCTTCGGCGAAGGTCATGATCGGGAAATCGCCCAGCTCAACGCCCTTCACGTCGTTCCACAGGCTACGCACCAGGGCTTCCATCACTTCACGCACCTGTTCGGCGGTCATGAAGGAAGTTTCCACATCGATCTGGGTAAATTCTGGCTGACGGTCAGCGCGCAGGTCTTCGTCGCGGAAGCACTTAACGATTTGATAATAGCGGTCGAAGCCGGACATCATCAGCAGCTGTTTGAACAGCTGCGGTGACTGCGGCAGCGCGTAGAATTTGCCTTTGTGGACGCGGGATGGCACCAGGTAATCGCGCGCGCCTTCCGGCGTCGCTTTGGTCAGCATCGGGGTTTCAATATCGAGGAAACCGTGGTCATCCATAAAGCGACGCACCAGGCTGGTGATTTTCGCACGGGTTTTCAGGCGCTGAGCCATTTCCGGACGACGCAGATCCAGGTAGCGGTATTTCAGACGCGCTTCTTCAGTGTTGACGTGGTTGGAGTCCAGCGGCAGCGCTTCGGCACGGTTGATGATAACCAGATCGGACGCCAGCACTTCGATAGCGCCCGTCGCCATGTCTGCGTTAACGTTTTTTTCGTCACGCGCACGCACGGTGCCGGTGACCTGAATGCAGAACTCATTACGCAGCTCAGAGGCCAGCTTCAGCGCATCTGCGCGATCCGGGTCGAAGAACACCTGAACGATACCTTCACGGTCGCGCATATCGATGAAGATAAGGCTACCAAGATCACGACGACGGTTGACCCAACCACACAGGGTGACCTGCTGTCCGACGTGGGACTGACGCAGCTGCCCGCAATATTCTGTACGCATGAGATATCCCTTAATTAGCCGCAGGCTAAATGTCGCCTGGTATGCAGGCTACTATGTCGCAGCTTTCTGTATGTCACAACTGGATGAAAAAAGGCGGCTATTATACTGGAAATTCCGCCGGACGATAAGAGCGAACCACCGCCAGACGGTCGTTTGCTGCACTCTTATTGCGCATTCTCACAAAAATTAACAAAATTATCCGACCGATAACAGGTCATCACGTCGTAAGGTGTTACGGAAGTGATTAATTTACCTGGAGTGACGATGTTAACACTTGATGCCCGCAAAACCGCGCTTGTTGTGATTGATTTACAGGAAGGGATCCTGCCCTTCGCCGGTGGCCCACACGCAGCGGATGAAGTCGTCAGCCGCACCGCTCGCCTGGCCGAGAAGTGCCGCGCCAGCGGTGCCCCTGTGGTCATGGTACGCGTCGGCTGGTCCGCTGATTTCGCCGAGGCGTTAAAACAGCCCGTTGATGCCCAGGCGCCCGCACATGCCCTGCCGGAAAACTGGTGGACGTACCCGGTGTCGCTGGGCAAACGCGACAGCGATATCGAAGTAACTAAACGCCAGTGGGGCGCGTTCTACGGGACCGACCTTGAGCTGCAGCTTCGCCGCCGCGGTATCGACACCATTATTCTGTGCGGCATATCCACCAACATCGGCGTGGAATCGACAGCCCGTAACGCCTGGGAGCTGGGCTTTAATCTGGTGATTGCTGAAGATGCCTGCAGCGCGGCTTCCGCGGAGCAGCATCAGGGCAGCATGACCCATATCTTCCCGCGCATCGGACGCGTGCGCAGCACGGATGAGATTTTAAGCGCGCTATGATGTACGTGGGCCTGCCCCAGTGGTCGCACCCGAAATGGGTGCGCCTGGGCATTACCAGCCTTGAAGAGTATGCCCGACACTTTAACTGCGTCGAGGGTAACACCACGCTGTATGCGCTGCCCAAAGCCGAGATAGTCGAACGCTGGCGGGAGCAAACAACGGACGATTTCCGTTTCTGCTTTAAGTTTCCGGCGACCATTTCCCACCAGGCCGCGCTGCGCAACTGCGGGGACTTAACGGAAGAATTTTTCACGCGCATGTCGCCGCTGGCGAACCGAATTGGACAATACTGGCTCCAGCTTCCCGCCACGTTTGGCCCGCGCGATTTGCCCGCCCTGTGGCAGTTCCTGGATGCCCTGCCCCGCGAATTCACCTACGGCGTGGAAGTCCGACACCAGGACTTCTTTGCGAAAGGCGAAGCCGAAAAAGCGCTCAACCGGGGCCTGCTGGATCGTTCCGTTAACCGGGTGATCCTCGACAGTCGTCCGGTGCACAGCGCGGTACCGCATAACGAGGCCATCGTTGATGCTCAGCGTAAAAAACCGAAAGTGCCGGTCCACGCCATCGTGACCGCACAGAACCCGATGGTCAGGTTCATCGGCAGCGACAATATGCAGCAAAATCAGGCGATGTTCGCCGTCTGGCTGCAAAAACTCGCGAGCTGGGAGCACACCACCACGCCGTACCTCTTTTTGCACACGCCGGATATTGCTCAGGCGCCCGAACTGGTCGATGCTCTGTGGCAGGCCTTGCAGGCCGCGGTGCCGTCCGTGGGCAGCGTCCCTTCCATCCCACAACAATCTTCTCTTTTCTGATATCACCCCCTATCATAGTGAAGTGCCATCTGCCAAAAAACAGGGAGTTAGTATGGTCAGCGCGCTGTATGCGGTGTTAGGTGCGTTACTGCTGATTAAATTTTCATTTGATGTTGTGCGCCTCAGGATGCAGTACCGCGTCTCTTACGGCGACGGCGGTTTCTCCGAACTGCAAAGCGCTATTCGCATTCACGGTAATGCGGTGGAATACATTCCCGTTGCTCTCATCCTGCTGCTGTTTATGGAGATGAATGGCGCGGAAACCTGGATGGTGCATATTTGTGGCCTGATGCTTATTGCTGGCCGGTTAATGCATTATTACGGCTTTCACCACCGTTTATTCCGCTGGCGTCGTTCCGGCATGAGCGCGACCTGGTGTTCGCTTTTGCTGATGGTGCTGGCTAACCTGTGGTATATGCCGTGGGAGTTGGTTTTCTCCCTCCATTAGCGCACAATACGCCACTTTATTTTTCCCGGATTTTTACGTTATGTCAGATCGCGACACGCTTTTTTCCACGCCTATCGCCAGCCTGGGCGACTGGACCTTCGATGAAAGGGTAGCCGAAGTCTTCCCGGATATGATCCAGCGCTCTGTTCCCGGTTATTCCAATATTATCTCTATGATCGGTATGCTGGCTGAGCGCTTCGTTCAACCCGGTACGCAGGTCTATGACCTGGGCTGCTCGCTCGGCGCGGCAACGCTGTCGGTACGTCGTAACATTCATCACGATGGCTGCCGAATCGTTGCCGTCGATAACTCCCCGGCTATGGTGGAACGCTGCCGTCGCCATATTGACGCGTACAAAGCCCCCGTTCCGGTGGACGTGGTGGAAGGCGATATCCGCGAGATCGAGATTAACAACGCCTCGATGGTAGTGCTGAATTTTACCCTGCAGTTCCTGGTGCCTGAAGACCGCCAGCTGCTGCTGGACAAAATTTACCAGGGGCTGAATCCCGGCGGCGCGCTGGTGCTTTCTGAAAAATTCAGCTTTGAGGATGCCAAAGTAGGCGAGCTGCTGTTCAACATGCACCACGATTTCAAACGGGCGAACGGCTACAGCGAGCTGGAGATCAGCCAGAAGCGCAGCATGCTGGAAAACGTGATGCTGACGGACTCTGTGGAAACCCATAAAGCGCGCCTGCACAAAGCCGGCTTTGAGCACAGCGAACTGTGGTTCCAGTGCTTTAACTTTGGCTCTCTGGTGGCGCTAAAAGCCGGGGATGCCGCATGATTGAATTCAGCAACTTTTATCAACTGATTGCTAAAAACCATCTTTCCCACTGGCTGGAGACCCTGCCGGCGCAGATTGCCGCCTGGCAGCGCGATCAGCAGCACGGCCTGTTAAAGCAGTGGTCAAATGCCGTGGAGTATCTGCCGGAGCTGACGCCGCATCGTCTGGATTTACTGCACAGCGTGACGGCGGAAAGCGCAGAGCCGCTCCCTGCCGGGCAGATCAACCGCATCGAAACGCTGATGCGTAATTTAATGCCGTGGCGCAAAGGGCCGTTCTCGCTGTACGGCGTGAACATCAATACCGAGTGGCGCTCAGACTGGAAGTGGGATCGCGTACTGCCGCACCTTTCCGACCTGACCGGGCGCACCATTCTGGACGTAGGCTGCGGCAGCGGTTACCACATGTGGCGCATGATTGGCGCGGGAGCCCATTTGGCGGTCGGCATCGACCCGATGCAGCTCTTCCTGTGCCAGTTTGAGGCGGTGCGAAAACTGCTCGGCAACGACCAGCGCGCGCACCTGCTGCCGCTGGGCATAGAGCAGCTCCCTGCCCTGAAAGCGTTCGATACCGTCTTCTCGATGGGCGTGCTGTATCATCGTCGTTCCCCGCTTGAACACCTGTGGCAGCTCAAAGATCAGCTGGTCAGCGGCGGCGAGCTGGTGCTGGAAACGCTGGTGATTGAAGGCGATGAGCATGCGGTTCTGGTGCCGGGCGATCGCTACGCGCAGATGCGCAACGTTTACTTCATCCCGTCCGCGCTGGCGCTGAAAAACTGGCTGGAGAAATGCGGATTTGTGGATGTGCGCATTGCCGATGTTTGCGTAACGTCTATCGAAGAGCAGCGCCGCACCGACTGGATGATCACCGAATCGCTGGAGCAGTTCCTCGACCCGGCCGACCACAGCAAAACCGTTGAAGGCTATCCTGCACCGATGCGTGCGGTGTTGATTGCGACCAAGCCGTAGTTTTTCCCTCTCCCCCGTGGGGTGAGGGGATAAAAAAAGGCCCCTGTTGAAATTGCAGGGGCCTGGTACAAGCAAGCATCATATTGGGCGACATGATGCGCGGTAAAAATCGGTACGTTGCTACACGTGATGACGCTCAATCAGCGACTTCATTTCCGCAACCGACTCTCCCTCTACGCCGTAGCGAGAATATTCATCCGCTTCAGCATCCGTCGACATTGACAGCCCTGTATTGCGATAACGCATGGGTGAAGGTATCCATTTCCCCGCAGAGCTGTGAAGCTCTTCCACCCCGGCGTTTAAAAACCGTTCCAGATTGCTGGCACGGACTCCCGCACCCGCCATTATTATTGGAACACCGGAATGTGCTTTTAGTTCCGTAATTAATTGCAGACCTTTTTCCGCCGAAGACTGCTGTCCCGATGTCAGGACGCGCACCACGCCAAGTTCGGCAAGCGTATCAAATGCTTGCAGGGGATCTTTGCACATATCAAACGCACGATGAAACGTGACGGCCATTCCTTTCGCGGCGTCCATCACCTTACGCATCCGCGGCAGATCGACGTGACCATCCTCATCAAGCAGGCCGATCACCAGCCCCGGGAACCCAAGGTCGCGAACAAGGGCGATATCTTCAAGCATGGCACTGAACTCGCCCGCCGTGTAACAAAAATCGCCGCCGCGAGGCCGAATAATCGGGTGGACCGGGATGGTGACGGCCTGGCGGGCAGACTTCAACACGCCGTATGATGGCGTTAACCCCCCTTCTTTCGGGGCGGCGCATAGCTCAATACGGTCAGCTCCCATCTGTTGCGCCGTTACGGCACACGCCACGCTGTAACAACAAATCTCCAGCAGCGCCATCTGCTTCTCCTTAAAATCAGCTTAACGCGCCATCATGGCACGCCTCTCGTTTCGTGTCTCAGCGACGAATCACAACTCTCAGGCTTCGCTGGCAACAATCTGCTCAATGGTCCAGGGATGAAATTTCACGGTCACCTGCCCGTCCGTCACGGCCAGCGTCGGGTTAGGCAGACGCTCGCGCTCGCCTTTGGGTGAACTCGTCTTCACAACAATCCCCGGCTTGCTTAACCCGTCGTCTGACAGCAGGGCCAGGGCGCGCGCGTTCAACGTTTCCGGCTCACCCGGCAGGACGATTTCGATATGCTCCCAGCCTTCGTGCGGATAGCGTTTCTCGCCCGGCCACGGCAGTTCAACCACGGTGAACTGCCAGTGCGCCACGTTCAACGGCTCATGCAGTTTGAACAGACAAATGGGGCGTCCATTGATGATGTTCTCAGAAAGCAACTCGCCACACTGTTCAAACCCGCGACGCCAGCGCTCGGCGGTGGCATTCTGGTGGCAGCGCAAGGAAATGTGATCCGCCGCAAGCGGCACGATATCCAGACCAAGACGGGTGGCAAGTTCTGTGAACGCCTTTGTGAAGCGCGGTAAATCTGCGGAGATATCATGCAGTTCGTCAATGGATTGCCAGTTCGCCATAAGTCAGTCTCTTTTCGTGTCGCAAAGCCGCTAATTTACTCCGTTGCCCCGTTTTGACCAACCGCTGAATCCGGCTTTTTATGACTGCATGGTTATGCACGCTTTCTTAGCCTGGATTCTGAGCAATCTTCGGGCCCCGCAATGCTGACGCCAGAAGGCATTTGCAGTATACTCCCGCCCTAAATTCTTTAACTGGCGCGGGCGGTTGTAAGCCCGCATCAAAAACGTAAGGTATCCAGGTGAATATTCAGGCTCTTCTCTCCGAAAAAGTCAGTCAGGCACTGATTGCCGCAGGCGCACCTGCGGATTGCGAACCGCAGGTTCGTCAGTCAGCAAAAGTACAGTTTGGCGACTATCAGGCTAATGGCGTGATGGCAGTGGCTAAAAAACTGGGCATGCCGCCGCGACAGCTCGCTGAGCAGGTACTGACGCATCTGGATCTCTCCGGCATTGCCAGCAAAACCGAAATTGCTGGTCCGGGCTTTATCAATATTTTCCTTGAGCCTGCGTTCCTGGCGAGCCACGTTGACGCGGCGCTGAAATCTGACCGTCTGGGCGTTTCCCAGCCGGAAGCGCAGACCGTGGTGGTCGACTACTCTGCCCCGAACGTGGCGAAGGAGATGCACGTAGGCCACCTGCGCTCCACCATCATCGGTGACGCCGCGGTACGCACCCTTGAGTTCCTCGGTCACAAGGTGATCCGCGCGAACCACGTGGGCGACTGGGGCACCCAGTTCGGCATGCTGATTGCTTACCTGGAAAAACAGCAGCAGGAAAACGCGGGTGAAATGGCGCTGGCGGACCTGGAAGGGTTCTACCGCGAAGCCAAAAAGCACTATGACGAAGACGAAGCCTTTGCCGAGCGCGCCCGCAGCTACGTGGTGAAGCTGCAGGGCGGGGATCAATACTTCCTCGAGATGTGGCGCAAGCTGGTTGACATCACCATGTCCCAGAACCAGCTTACCTATAACCGTCTGAACGTGACCCTGACCCGCGACGACGTGATGGGTGAAAGCCTGTATAACCCGATGCTGCCAGGCATTGTGGCGGACCTGAAAGCCAAAAACCTGGCGGTGGAGAGCGAAGGCGCAACGGTAGTGTTCCTTGATGAGTACAAAAACAAGGAAGGCGAACCGATGGGCGTGATTATCCAGAAAAAGGATGGCGGCTATCTCTACACCACCACGGACATCGCGTGTGCGAAATACCGCTATGAAACCCTGCATGCGGACCGCGTGCTGTATTACATCGACTCCCGTCAGCACCAGCACCTGATGCAGGCGTGGACTATCGTGCGTAAAGCCGGTTACGTGCCGGACTGCGTGCCGCTGGAACACCACATGTTCGGCATGATGCTGGGTAAAGACGGCAAGCCGTTCAAAACCCGCGCGGGCGGTACCGTGAAGCTTTCCGATCTGCTGGACGAAGCGCTGGAGCGCGCCCGTCGCCTGGTGGCAGAGAAGAACCCGGACATGCCTGCTGACGAACTGGAAAAACTGGCCAACGCCGTCGGTATCGGCGCGGTGAAATACGCGGATCTTTCCAAGAACCGCACCACCGACTACATCTTCGACTGGGACAACATGCTGGCGTTTGAAGGCAACACGGCGCCGTACATGCAGTACGCCTATACCCGCGTGCTCTCCGTGTTCCGCAAGGCGAACATTGATGAAAGCGTGCTGGCGAATGCGACAGTGACCATCACGGAAGATCGTGAAGCACAGCTGGCGGCGCGTCTGCTGCAGTTCGAAGAGACGCTGACGGTTGTCGCGCGTGACGGCACGCCGCACGTGATGTGTGCTTACCTGTACGATCTGGCGGGTCTGTTCTCCGGCTTCTACGAGCACTGCCCTATTCTGTCTGCAGAAAATGAATCGGTGCGTAACAGCCGCCTGAAGCTGGCTCAGCTGACGGCGAAGACCCTGAAGCTGGGTCTGGATACCCTGGGTATCGAAACCGTAGAACGTATGTAAAAAAGAAACCCGGCAAACGCCGGGTTTTTTATTATCAGAAATATTTCCGCAAATACTCTGTCAGACAGAGAATCGCCATCGACTGGCCATACGGCATCGACGTCAGCGGGATCTGGCGATAAAACTCAAGATCGCTGCCCATTCCCGTCCCGAACGACGTTTGCAGCAACTCCCCTTCCGGCGAGATATTTTTCACGATGCCGCGAATCGCTTTTTCAGCAACGTCAGCATATTCAGGCTCAACATAGCGCTTCCGCACCGCTTTCAGGATCCCGTAGGCAAACCCTGCCGTGGCGGATGCCTCCAGGTACGAGTTCGGATCGTCCAACAGCGTATGCCACAACCCGCTTTCGTCCTGACATTTTGCCAGCGCGGCAACCTGCGCCTTCAGCACCTGCACCAGATAACGGCGCACGGCGTTGTTTTCCGGCAGATCCACCAGCTCAAGGAAGTCCGGGATCACGATGGTCAGCCAGCTGTTGCCGCGCGCCCAGCGGGCCCGGGCAAAGTTATGATTGCCGTCGTAGCTCCAGCCGTGGAACCACAGCCCCGTCTCCCGGTCCATCAGGTTCTGCACGTGGAGCAAGAACTGATAGATCGCCTCCTCTACGTACTCCGGCTTATTCAGCAGCCTGCCGATTTTCGCCAGCGGCAGCACCGTCATCATCAGCGTGTCGTCCCACATCTGCTGATGATTCTCTTCCGCCAACGTGATGTGCTGCATGCCCCCATGTTCGGTGCGTGGCATCTCATTCATCGCCCACTCCGCCCAGCTTTCCAGCCACGGCAGCCAGGCCGGGTTTTTGCTCTCTTCGTAGCGATAGGCCAGCGTCAGAAACGGCGACATCGTATTGACGTTTTTGGTGGTGGCGCCTTCCGCAAAGCGGTCGGCAAACCAGCTGTCGATAATGTTGCGCATCCCTTCGTCACCGGTCTGGCAGTAGTACTGCCAGATGCCATACAGGCCGACGCCGTGCGTCCACTCCCATCCGGCCCAGCCTTTGGTGTCGATCACGCGCCCGTCGTCCAGCCGCAGCAAAAATTCACCCGTTTTATCGTGGATATTGACCAGGTTGTGCGTCACTTTTTGAATCAGCGATTTCAGCTCGTCCCGGGCGATAAAGCGCTCTGGCTGACGCAATAGCGGACTATGTTTGACAGGCCAAACTTTCATCATCTTAACCTCTGTTGTATGTCGAATTGAGTACCGCGCGATCCTTCAGCGAAGATGCAGCTGGCTTATTGCGATTCAGATAACCGATGTTGTTATTGCCCCACAGTGACTCATAAGGCATACCGGCCAGCATCTCGACGGTGGCGCGGGCGTGTGGCGTCGCTGACTCCGGCATCGCATGACCGCACTCACGCATTTTCGCGGTCTCCTCGCGCAGCGTGCGGTGGGTCTGCAAATTAAGCCTGAAGCGCAGGGAAACGAGGAAACCGCAGAACAGCACCAGGATGGTGCCCACGCTCAGGATCAGCAGAATGGTGTGGCTCACTTCCGCAGGCTGTACCTTCTGACCGCTGACAAAGCCGGACATTTGCATCACGATGCCCACCAGCATCACCGCACCGGCCTGTGACGCCTTACGGGTCAGGGTCATGATGCCGGCGAAAATCCCTTCCCGGCGCTGGCCGGTGATCGCTTCATCCACGTCAGCAATGTAGGTATACGTATTCCATGGCACGTAGTTAATACCGCCGCGCCCCAGCCCAGCCACCGCAGAGATCAGCAACAGCAGAGCGTAGACGTCGCTCAGACCGGCGTAATAGAGCATGGCGTAAGAGAGAGACGCCAGGCCAAACAGCACCACCACCATGCGGTAGGACGGCGCAGGTCCGAAGCGAATACACAGCGGGATCATCCCGATCACGGCGAGGAACTGGAAGATAGCCATCGTGCCCAGCAGGTTGGACGCCATTGACGCTTCCTGCATCAGCACAAACACCACGTAATAGGTGAAGACTGCGTTAAATACGTCCTGCGCGATGTAGCCGCCGAGGTACATGCCAAGATGCTGGCGGAAAATCTTGATGCGCAGCGTAGAGCTTAATTCGACAAACAGACGATTGATGCTTTGCCCCAGCGTCAGTTTCTTCTTCTCTTCTTCGGCACGCAGCGCCGCTTCAGACCACTCCTCACGCGGGCGCTCCCAGGTAAAGAACCAGACAAAGGTCAGCATCAGGGCGCACAGCACGGAGAAAACCAGGCTTGCGTAAAAGAATGAGACGGCGTTGTCTTTACCGAAGTGGGTGAGCAGGATCCCCGGCAGGAAGGAGGCCAGAATCGCTGACATCTGCGCCATAGAAATACGCGCCCCGGAGAACTTGGTTTTCTGTTTGAAGTCGTCGGTCATTTCCGGCACCAGCGTCTCGTAAGGCACCAGAATCATGGTGTAGACAATATCAAACACCAGATAGGTCAGCAGGTAGTACCAGAAATTCATGTCCCCTACCCACATCAACGAGTAGCTGAACACGCACGGAATGCCTAGCAGGATAAAGAACTTACGGCGACCAAAGCGCTTTCCAGGCCAGGTCGTACCGAAGTTATCCGTCAAAAAGCCCATTAACGGGCTGACAACAGCATCCAGCACCCTCGCAGCGGCAAAGATGAAGGTTGCTTCAATCGGTGTGAGTCCACAGAAGGTGGTATAAAAATACAAAAGCCAGGCCGCCGTCAGGGCGGTCGTACCGGCCCCGAGAAAATCGCCTGCCCCGTAAGCAAGATAATTTGCGAGTCCAATTTTACGTGTTTTCATTGCCGTCAACCCTAAGCAAATTTGGGAGACTCCCTGCAAGTAAGGCTCATCGGGGAGTTTTTACACGGCTACAGTAAATGCAACGACGTCCTGATACCTTTCTGTTTCTGCCATCACGGGCAGGGTAAATGGCAAAAATGCAAAGAGTCGCGTCACGCGTGTCACTAATTTATAAAACAGCGTTTCTGTTGCATCAAAAGGTGAGGTCAATTTTGCGAGACAGCCATCAGAATTGACTGATGGCTGGTGACAAAGGCAGGCAGCTAGCGGTAGTTGACGATGACAGAATTGCTCTGCACCTTCAGCGCCGGGATCAAACGTCCTCCGCCTGGCACTTCCCAGATAAAACGTAAAGGTTCAATGGCCGGCACGCCGTTGAACGCCTGCGTTGTGCCATTTTCGCCGTCGATTTCCGTGCAGCGGGTCTGTGAGCAGAGGCGCACCCGCAGTCCGGCTGGCGTTGGGCCAATGAGCCTATAGTTCCACACCACCATCCCCATCTGACCAGAAACCGTTTCAGAGGGCGACAGCGGATTAGAAGACATGGCGACACCCCGGTTGCTGAGGGTCACGCCCATGCTGCTTGCCTGCCAGGTCCCTTCCCCGGCAGCCTGAGCCGCCAGCGGGAAGAGCAAAATCCATAGCCATTTCATTATTTTCCTCCAATCGTTGCCGTCATACGGATATGGCGGTTATCCGACAGCTCCAGATTCGACAGCACAACAAGCTGATTCAGGCTGCGGCGCAGGAAGCGCGACAGCAGCGGACGCAGCGCGTGGTTGACCAGCAGCACCGGCGGCGCGCCCAGCATCTCCTGACGCGCCAGCGCCTCCTGAGTTTGCTCCAGCAGGCGATCCGCCAGGCCAGGCTCGAGGCCGCCGCCGCCCTGCAGGGCCTGCAGCAGCAGGCGTTCAAGCGGCGTATCGAGTCCAATCACCTGGACTTCGCCGGTCCCCGGGAACCACTGCTGGGTGATCGCACGCCCCAGCGCCACGCGCACCACCGCCGTCAGCTCGTGCGGATCGCTCTGCAGCGGCGCATGCTCGGCAAGGGTTTCCAGGATGGTACGCATATCGCGGATCGGCACTTTTTCCTCAAGCAGGTTTTGCAGCACCTTGTGCAGCGTAGTTAACGTCAGCACGCCCGGCACCAGGTCTTCCGTCAGCTTCGGCATCTCCTGCGTCACGCGATCGAGAAGCTGCTGCGCTTCCTGACGGCCAAACAGCTCGGCCGAGAATTGCCCAATCAGGTGATTAAGGTGGGTTGCCACCACGGTACTGGCTTCGACAACCGTATAACCCTGAATTTGCGCCTGCTCTTTCAGCGCGCTTTCAATCCAGATTGCCGCCAGGCCAAAGGCCGGATCGACGGTCTGCTCGCCCGGCAGCGTGCCAGCTGCAGTGCCAGGGTTAATCGCCAGCCAGCGTCCCGGGTAAGCATCGCCGCTGCCAATTTCAACCCCCTTCATCAGAATACGATAGCGCGCAGGCGGCAGGTCCATATTGTCCTTGATATGCACCACCGGCGGCAGGAAGCCCATGTCCTGGGCGAATTTTTTACGGATGCTGCGGATGCGGCCGAGCAGCTCGCCATCCTGCTGGAAATCCACCATCGGGATCAGGCGATACCCCACTTCCATTCCCAGGGAATCTTCCAGTTGAACGTCGTTCCAGGTCGCTTCTACGGCCTGGGTTTTCTCCGGCATTTTCACC
The DNA here is from genome assembly GCF_014930485.1 of Enterobacter cloacae complex sp. P47BA. Lineage (NCBI taxonomy): Bacteria > Pseudomonadati > Pseudomonadota > Gammaproteobacteria > Enterobacterales > Enterobacteriaceae > Enterobacter > Enterobacter cloacae complex sp. P47BA. The sequence continues at coordinate 22,659 of NZ_JADBRF010000002.1, forward strand.
GGAACCGGATCCGCAGCCGGCCTGGTCTCACGACCACGCATCCACCAGGCCAGCCCCAGCAGCCCCGCCGTAAACAGCAGGAACACGAGGTTTGGCATCCCCGGCACCAGGCCGAGCAGCCCGAGCACCGCAGCCGCCAGCAGCATCACGCGCGGGTTACTGAAGAGCTGGCCCACCATCTGCTCGCCAACGTCCTGATCGGTACTGACGCGGGTCACGATAACGCCCGCCGCCGTGGAGATAACCAGCGCCGGGATCTGTGCGACCAGACCATCACCAATGGTCAGCAGCGTATAGCTTTCCGCCGCATGGCCCATGTCCATCCCGTGCTGCAGTACCCCCACCAGCAGGCCGCCGACCACGTTAATCACCATGATCAGGATGCCCGCGATGGCATCACCGCGCACAAACTTACTCGCGCCGTCCATGGAGCCGTAGAAGTCCGCCTCCTGGGTCACTTCCGCACGGCGTTTTTTGGCTTCATCTTCAGCGATAAGCCCGGCGTTCAGATCGGCGTCGATCGCCATCTGCTTGCCCGGCATCCCGTCCAGCACAAAGCGCGCGCCCACTTCCGCGATACGCCCGGCACCCTTGGTGATAACCATAAAGTTGATGATCACGAGGATAACGAACACCACGATACCGATAGCGAAGTTCCCGCCCACCAGGAAATGGCCGAAGGCCTCGACCACCTTACCCGCCGCTGCTGCGCCGGTGTGGCCCTCCATCAGGATGATACGCGTGGAGGCCACGTTCAGCGCCAGCCGCAGCAAGGTGGTAAACAGCAGAATGGTCGGGAACGCGGCGAACTCCAGCGTGCGCTGGGTGAACATCGCCACCAGCAGCACCATAATGGACAGCGCAATATTGAAGGTGAAAAGCAGATCGAGGATGAACGCCGGGAGCGGCAGTACCATCATCGACAGAATTAACAGGATGAGGATCGGCCCGGCGAGGATCTGCCATTGGGTCGATTTCAGGTTGCCGGGCAGGCGCAACATTGCCACCAGATTAGCCATCAGTGTCCTTCTCGTTCATAAAATCCAGCGCGGCAGGCACCGGAAGGTTCTCAGGTTTGACAGGCCGTTGACCGCCGGCCAGACGCCAGCGCTTCAACTGCCATACCCAGGCCAGCACTTCCGCCACCGCGGCGTAGAGCTGTCCAGGGATCTGTTGTCCGATATCCGCGTGGCGGTAAAGGGCTCGCGCCAGCGGAGGCGCTTCCAGGATCGGCACGCGATTTTCGGTACCAATTTCCCTGATGCGCAATGCAATCAGCCCCGCCCCTTTTGCCACCACTTTCGGCGCGCTCATTTTGTTTTCGTCATAGCGCAGCGCCACGGAATAGTGCGTCGGGTTGGTAACGATGACGTCCGCTTTCGGCACATCTTCCATCATGCGGCGACGGGCAGCGGCACGCTGCATCTGCCGGATGCGCCCCTTCACGTGCGGGTCACCTTCCATCTGCTTATATTCGTCGCGGATGTCCTGACGTGACATTCGCAGTTTCTTGAAGTGGGAATAGAGCTGGAAGATAACGTCAAAACCCACCATCGGAATAATGCTGAGCACCACCAGCAGCGCGCAAAGCCCAACCAGGTTCAGCGCATTGCTCATCGCGGTAAGGGGCGACTCGCTGATAAGGCGCATCATTTCGGGCCAGTGGTACCAGAGGAAAAACCCTGCAGAACTGCCCATCAGCACCGATTTGAGAATAGCCTTGAGCAGCTCGGCCCCGGTCTGCGCCGAGAACATTTTCGCAATGCCCGGCAGCGGGTTCAGTTTTGAAAATTTGGGTTGCAGCGATTTTCCGCTAAAGACCAGCCCGCCCAGCATCACCGGGGAGACCAGCGCCACCAGCACCACGCCGGTAATCAGGGGCAGTAGCGCAACCATGGCCCCTTTTATCAGCTGAATAATCTGGCTGAGGATCAGATTCGGGTCGTTGACCATGCTGTGGTCAAAACGTAAGCCGGTGGAGAGCATCCCCGCCAGCTTGCGGGCGAGCGACTCCCCGCCCCACCAGATAATGCACACGCCTACGATCAGGATCAGCAGGGAGGTCAATTCTCGGGATCGGGGGATCTGCCCTTCCTCACGCGCCTTTTCTAGTCGGTGGGGTGTGGGGGCTTCCGTTTTGTCGTCGTTCTCTTCTGCCACAGTGCATGCTCAGCCCATTACGTCACGGGTATCATGCCAGCGCAGCGGAAATCCAATGGCGGGAAAAGCCCGTTTATTCGGGCTCTTTTCGGTGATTTTGTCGTAAACCGCCTCAGGCGGCGTAACCCCCCTGAGGCGGAATAGACAATCAGAAGCCGAGGCTGTCCAGCAGGTCGTCCACCTGATCCTGGCTTGCCACGACGCCCGCCTTGCTGGCGTCGAGCTGTGGGCCATTGAGCAGGCTTTCGTTCTCGCGTTTTGGACGGGCAGCCGGTTCCGGGATGTTCTCCAGCAGCACCATCAGCAGCTGGCGCTCAATCTCCTGAATCACATCCATCATGCGCTTGATGACCTGACCGGTCAGATCCTGGAAATCCTGCGCCATCATGATGTCCAGCAGCTGGGCGTTGGTGAAGCTGGTGTGGCCCGGCACATCCCCCAGGAACTGACGGGTGTCAGTCACCAGTTCGCGGGCATCCGCCAGCTCGATGGGGTTCTCAAACCACTCATCCCAGCGTTGGGTCAGGGCTTTCGCGCCCTTTTCCATCGCATCCTGATGCGGCTGTGAGGCTTCAACGCTGTTCAGCGCACGCTCAGCTGCCTGAGCGGTCATCTGCACAACGTAGTCCAGACGGTCGCGGGCGTCCGGGATCGCTTCCGCCGCTTCGGCTATGGCCTGATCCAGCCCCAGTTCACGCAGGCTGTCACGCAGCATGCGCGTCAGGCTGCCGATGCGGACGATGATGTCGCTCGGCGAGTGTTCTTCAACGGGTTTCATTGCAGGTTGCATCATCACCAACACCTCACATGCCGAGTTTCTCGAAGATCTTACCGAGCTTCTCTTCCAGGGTCGCTGCGGTGAATGGCTTCACCACGTAGCCGCTTGCGCCCGCCTGTGCAGCGGCAATGATGTTCTCTTTTTTCGCTTCTGCAGTGACCATCAGCACCGGCATAGACGCCATGCCCGCGTCCGCACGAATGGTTTTAAGTAGCTCCAGACCGTCCATATTCGGCATGTTCCAGTCGGAGATGACAAAACCAAACCCGCCAGCCTGCAGTTTGTTCAGCGCATCCACGCCGTCTTCTGCTTCTTCAACGTTGTTGAAGCCCAGCTCTTTCAGCAGGTTGCGCACAATGCGACGCATGGTGGAAAAGTCATCCACAACCAAAAACTTAAGCTCTTTATCCGCCATAAAATAATACTCCTGAGTCAAATACGTATTGCCTGTCCGGCACTGATTTTCGCCAGCATCTGCTGGCTTACCTGGCTAAGATCGACCACTTCGCTCACGCCACCCATATTGATGGCCTCGCGCGGCATGCCGAACACCACACAACTTGCTTCATTCTGCGCAATCGTCCAGGCGCCAGCCTGGTGCATTGCAAGCATTCCGGCGGCACCGTCGTTGCCCATCCCCGTCAGGATCACCCCAACGGCGTTGCGCCCCGCATGTTTCGCCACCGAATGAAACAGCACATCCACCGACGGACGGTGCCGGTTAACCGGCGGTCCGTCATGAATTTTGATTTGATAGTTAGCGCCGCTGCGCGCCAGCTCCATATGCTTGTCCCCCGGCGCAATATACGCATGTCCCGGCAGCACGCGCTCGCCGTCTTCCGCCTCTTTCACGCTGATCTGGCACAGCTTGTTCAGACGTTCGGCGAAGGAGCGGGTAAAGCCAGGCGGCATATGCTGCGTGATCAGAATACCCGGACTTGAAAGCGGCAATGGCTGGAGTACATGGCGAATTGCCTCTGTTCCTCCGGTTGACGCCCCAATAACCAGCAGTTTTTCCGAGCTGAGTAACGGTCCGGCCTTCAGGGTTGCCGGCGCGGCCATCGGCTTGTGGGCCGCGAGCTTCGCGCGCGAGGCGGTGCGAATTTTCTCGGCGATCATCTCGCTGTACGCCAGCATCCCCTCGCGAATGCCGAGCTGCGGTTTGGTGACAAAATCCACCGCCCCCAGCTCCAGCGCGCGCAGAGTGATTTCCGATCCTTTCCCGGTCAGGGAGGAGACCATCACCACCGGCATGGGACGCAGGCGCATCAATTTCTCAAGGAAATCAATGCCATCCATGCGCGGCATCTCGACATCCAGCGTTAGCACGTCGGGGTTATATTTTTTAATTAAATCCCGCGCTACCAGCGGATCCGGCGCAGTGGCCACCATCTCCATGTCGCTATGGCTATTGATGATTTCAGTCATGATCTGACGCATCAGCGCTGAATCATCGACAGACAATACCCTGATTTTACTCATGCTTTTTCCTTACTCAGCGCATATACCGTTTGCCCACGCAGGCTAAACTCACGCGCGAGGTTGCTGAAGTTTTCCGAATGCCCGGCAAACAGTAAACCGTCAGGCTTGAGCAACGGAACAAACCGACGCAGAATGTCCTGTTGCGTCGTTTTATCAAAATAGATCATGACGTTACGGCAAAAAATGGCGTCGAAAGGCCCCGGCACGTTGTACTGCTTATCGAGCAGGTTAACGGGCGCGAATTCGACGCAGTTCGCCAGCTCCTGGCGTACGCGAACCAGGCCTTCATGCGGCCCCGTACCGCGCATGAAGTAACGCTGCAGCTGCTGCGGCGACAGCGTTTTCAGCTCGTCCTGGCGATACACGCCGTTACGCGCCTTCTCCAGCACCTCGGTGTCGATATCGCTGGCGTAGACTTTCCAGCGTCCCGGCGCCATGCCCAGCGTATCGGCAAGGGTGATCGCCAGCGAGTACGGCTCTTCACCCGTTGAGGCGGCCGCACTCCATACGCGATACTCCCCGGTGCGACGGCGCGCGTGCTCGGCCAGAACCGGAAAGTGGTGGGCTTCACGGAAAAAGGCCGTCAGGTTGGTCGTGAGTGAGTTAATAAAAGCCTGCCACTCCGCGCTGTTCTGGTTCGCTTCGAGCATGCTCAGATAGCGGCCAAAATCATCCAGCCCCAGCGTACGCAAGCGCCGCACCAGTCGGTTGTAGACCATGTCCCGCTTATGATCCGCAAGCACGATCCCCGCACGCTGGTAGATTAACTGACATATCCGACGAAAATGCGCGTCGGACAGCGCGAGGCGCTGTGTCATCTGCAACAATAATGACGTTTGCCCAGGGGGCATTGGTGATGTCATAGCGCCTTCTTAATTACATTCAGGATACAACTGGCACGGCCTGTGACCGCCCGACTTCTGTTACTGCTTCAACGTGCTCTTTCACATTAAATACCGCGACCAGCCCGGTGAGACGATCCGCCTGGCTGGCCAGCTGATCGGTTGCCGCTGCCGCTTCCTCAACTAACGAGGCATTCTGTTGCGTCACCTGATCCATCTGGCTGACGGCCTGAGCAACCTGCTCTATCCCGCGACGCTGTTCGTCCGACGCCGAGGCAATTTCGCCCATGATGTCGTTAACCCGCGTCACGGAGGTGACGATCTCGTGCATGGTATGCGCCGCCGTATCCACCAGGGCAGACCCCTGCTGGACGCGAGAGACCGACTCTTCAATGAGGGACTTAATCTCTTTCGCCGCGTTGGCGCTGCGGCTCGCCAGGTTTCGCACTTCACCTGCCACCACCGCAAACCCACGTCCCTGCTCGCCGGCGCGCGCCGCTTCCACGGCGGCGTTCAGCGCCAGGATGTTGGTCTGAAACGCAATACCGTCAATCACGCTGATGATGTCGCCGATCTTCTGCGAGCTGGCGGCAATCTCCTGCATGGTGCTGGCCACGTGAGAGGCCTGATCGCCCCCTCTCTTCGCCGTCAGCGCCGCCTGTTTTGACAGGTCAGACGCCTGGCGCGCGTTATCGGCGTTCTGGCTTACCGTCGCGGTCAGCTGTTCCATACTGGCCGCCGTCTGCGCCAGCGACGCCGCCTGCTGCTCGGTGCGGGACGAGAGATCGTTATTCCCCGCCGCAATCTCTGAGATCCCCGTATGCATGGCGTAACTGCCCTGACGCACGTCGGATACCGTTTCCCGCAGCGCCCCCTGCATGGCCTTCAGGCTGGAAAAGATCGCCGAAATTTCGTTTTTGCCAAACACCGCCACCGGACGCGCCAGATCTCCCTTCGCAATACTGTCGAAGTGGCTGCTGATAATCGCCAGCGGCTGCACAATCATTCTGCGCGCCCAGAGCAGCGCCCCGCCGGTCAGCAGCCCCGCCAGAATCACAACGACGGCAAAGATAACGCCAGACATGTGATAGCTGGTGCGGCTTGCTTCACCGGCGCGCAGAACAGACTGATTGATATCCTGCTGCCATGCGTCAAAGCTGCCGTCAAACGTCGCCTGAGACGCCTGGACCGGAGCGGTCATGAAGTCCGAAAGCTGGTTGTTCTCAAGCCAGGTCGCCTGGTGGTCCAGATCGCTGTACCACTGCTCAAAGTTCTTTTTCATGGCCGCCTTCAGCGCTTTCTCTTTCTCGCCGTCGGCCGCCTGCGCCGTGAAGGCTTTAAATTGTGCGTCTGCCTGCTTCAGGCTGTCGCGCGCCGTTGCCATCAGCGCCTTAATGTCATCCGGCGGATAGCTGAGCGCGGTTAAGGTTCCTGCCTTGTTCAGCGCAGTGCTTGCCTGCAACAGCACGGCACGCGTTTGTGCCAGTGCGGAGCGCTGCTGATTACTCGCCTCAACGTCCTGCAAATTCTGATAGCCATCGCGAAACGCCCAAAAAGACAACCCGTTACTGCCAACCTGCAACACACCGCAAAGGATCAGAATCAAAAACAGTGTGGTCGAGATACGAATACGATTTAACATCCACGCTCCCATCAAGCGGCAAGCAGCCGCGGTTTAATTGTCAGTCAAAATGTTTCCCAGTTTTCATCTTGTCCGGTCGTTGCAGCACGCGTGCGGGTGACCGCCGTGTCGGCGGCTGGCGCGCGGTACGTAGCTTGCGCAGTGACCGTATTTCCAGCGAGTGAAGCGAGACGAAACGCCGAGACGGCCATCTTCAGACGGCTCGCCTGGTCTTCCAGCGCAGCGGCCGCCGCAGCGGACTCCTGCACCAGCGCGGCGTTTTGCTGTGTCACGCGGTCCATTTCCGATACCGCCAGGGCAACCTGGTCGATACCACGACTCTGCTCATCGGACGCAGAGGCGATTTCACCCATGATGTCCGTCACGCGGGTAACGGCATTCACGATGTCATTCATGGTCTCCCCGGCACTCTCCACCAGCACGGAGCCGGTATCCACGCGGGAGACGGAGTCTTCAATCAGGGATTTAATCTCTTTTGCCGCGTTGGCGCTGCGGCTGGCAAGGTTGCGCACCTCCCCGGCCACCACCGCAAACCCGCGACCCTGTTCGCCCGCGCGCGCCGCTTCCACGGCGGCGTTGAGCGCGAGGATGTTGGTCTGGAAGGCAATGCCGTCGATGACGCTGATGATGTCGGCGATTTTCTTCGAGCTGTCGGCGATTTCGTGCATGGTTTTCACCACGCCATCCACCACTCGACCGCCGCGCTGCGCGGTTTCGGAGGCGCTTTCCGCCAGCTGAGACGCCTGGCGGGCGTTATCGGCGTTCTGCTTCACGGTTGCGGTGAGCTGCTCCATGCTGGCGGCCGTCTCTTCCAGCGCCGACGCCTGCTGCTCGGTACGAGATGAGAGATCGTTATTCCCCATCGCGATTTCGCTGGTGCCGGTATAGATCGCCTCGGATCCGTTACGCACGTTGGCGACGGTCTCGATCAATGAACGCTGCATGTGGTCGACGCTGTTGGCCAGCTCGGTGATCTCGTTACGTCCGGAAACGGTCAGCGTTTTGGTCAGATCGCCAGAGGCAATCTCGCGAATATGGGCAATCACGCGGCCGAGAGGGTTCAGCAGGATGTGGCGAATGCCGTACCACACAGCGAACAGCACAATGACCAGCGCCAGGGCCAATACCGCCATCTGCCATTTCGCAAAGCGGTAGTCATTCTGGCTTTCAGTAAAAGCCGAGTGATACAGATCGTCGCTGGCCTTCGCGTATTCCCCCAGCGCCGCGCCGAGTGCGTTTTGCATCCCCTGCGTGGGCTGTGCGAAGTAGGCATCCATGTTGCCGCTCTCCAGGAACTGGATCAGCTCCGTCAGCCCGGCATAGTAGGCGCTGTATTTTTCATCAATGTTCTGGCTCACCTGCGCCATAGCAGGCTGCGGTGCGATTTGCCTGAAGGCGGCGTAGTGTTTAGCCGCGTCGGCCAGCGTGGCCCGGGCATTTTTTAGCAGATCGTTTTTCGCGCTGCTCTGCTGATTGTTCGGATCCATCATCATGCGCGCGGACGAGCGGCTCAGGTTGATGCGCGTTTGCAGCATCAGATCCCACGTCGACGTGAGCTCACTCTGCTGCAGGCGGAGATCGTTCGAGGCGGCGAAACTGTCCTGGTTCTGTTTTAACGACGAGAAAAAAAGCCCGCCGGAGATAAGCTGAAGTAGTGCGAAAATGACCAGCACCATCATTAGCATTGTGACAACGCGGATACGGTTCAACATACAACACCTTCTCATAGATTTATTAACGGTGTTATCGGCACAGGCCACAGGAACTTTACATTTGCGAAAGGGAAAAGCGCGGGGTTAAAACGCGACGTCAACAATCAGCGTATCGGTGTAGGTGCCGGCGGGCGGCGTGGCCTGGCTGGTCAGAACTTTGGCGGTGTAGTTATAGGTACGCAGCAGGCCGTCGGCGCTGACCAGCGAGGAGGTCGCGCTGGTCCAGCGTTCGCTGCCGCTGCTGCCCCAGCGGTTAGTCGTGGCTTCTTTATAGATGTCATAACTCAGGTAGTTACTGCCGCTCACCATCCGGCGCACGTTATTCAGCGCGTTGGCACCATTGTTAATCCCGATGGTATAGGTACTGCCTTTGGTACAGGTGACGGCAATCGCCTGCGAGACCGTGGGGAAATTTTGCACCAGCGGCGCACTGCTAAAGTTGACGTCCGGCGTGGTCATGGCGCTGCAGTCGTTGGTGACGGTCAGGTTAAGCAGAATACTGGTCGTCGCGGTTCCCGTTTGATTGATGGTGCAAATACCGAGCGCCCCCACGGAACAGACGCTGTAGTTAACGCTGAAGGTTAACTGCACCTGATACGGCCCGGCAGAGACGTTTTGTCCGGCGACGGTGCGGAAATAGAGCGGAATGTTGTACTGCTTTGACCCGAGCAATCCCAGCAAGGTATTTCCGCTCCAGGTATACGATTTACTTATCTGTACCTCACTGCTGCTCGCGCAACCCGAAAGTCCACACAGCCGGGTGGGGATCACGTCCGTGATGGCGGCATTATCGGTGCGTTTCAGGGTCGCACGACTGTTGGCCGATATCGTTGCTGCGGTGTAGTTCAGCGTCACCGAGTCGTTCGTCAGCAGGTTGAGTATCGAATCACACGCCACCACCAGCGTGCCGGTGGTCTCCACCTCCCCGGAGCCGCTCAGCGCAAACGACGTGACGCTGCCGAACGACGCATTGACCGTGCTGACGGTACAGGCCGCCCAGCTGCCGCCGGAGAGCAGCAGCAGGAGCAACATCACCCAGCGCTTCATGGCCCCTCCCGGCAGACCAGCGGGCCGTAGGTTTGCAGCCTGTGGTCCGGGTTCGCGCCGATGGTCAGCGTTGCCCTGCAGCGTTTGCCTGTCGGCGTCGTGACGTCGAGCAGATTGACGTCGCTGAGGTTTTCCAGCCAGGCAATCCCGTCATATCCCACCACCGCATTGCTGCGCGAGGCGCGTCGAACCTGGCTTCCCACCGGAATGGCCTCCCCCTGCGCGTCGTGCAGGATGACGCTCGCTACCCGCTCCTGTTCCATCGGGAAATCCACCAGATAACCGCTGTGGCGGCGGATCGCCACCCGCCGCTCGGTCTCTTTCAGCCGGGTGTCGGCAGGCAGGTTCAGGGTATTAATACTGTAGCTTGCCGGGTAATAGGCCGAGACGCCGCTCACCAGCAGATACCCGTTGCGGTTGGTTTTACCAACCGGCTGGTTTTCATAGCTGACGGGGACATCCGGCTGGCCATCGGTGCTGATGACCACAAACGCATCGTTGATTTTGTTTGCCGCAAACAGTTCGCCGTCCATCAGCACCAGGGAGCCCATCGCTTCGCTCCACCAGGTCATCATGCCCTTCTCGCCGTACCCGCCCCCCTGCAGCTCGATATTGTTATTGCGCCAGCCCACCGTTCCCTGCTGGTAGTTATTCGATCGCGACTGGTTCGCCCACGCCATATTCCAGCTGAAGCCGCCGTCGGAGGGCATCGAGTGGTTGTAGTTGATGCGCTGCGTGCTGCCTGCATCCGGGGTATTTTCCACGGTGAGCGCCGCGCTGTCGCGTTCGCCCAGCGGCACCTGGAATGACATCGCGACCGTCCAGTCGCCCCGCTGCTGGTCCCGGCTGGCGGCGAGGTAAATGCTGCTGGAGCCCCACAGATTTCGGCTCCAGGAGAGGTTAAGCAGCTCGGTTTTCTGGCTGTCAAAGCTCTCCACGCCGATCCAGGCCGCCCCGATGTTGCCGTATTCCCCCAGGTTGAAGGTCAGGGAATATTGATCGGTATTGCGGCTAAAGCTGGCGATGGGGCGGTCATTTTCGTCGTACACCGTCGGCTGGTCATACAGGGCCAGGTTACCAAAGCCGCGATCGCGGCGGGTATGCTGGGTGGCGAGGCTGAACTCGCTGGTGCTGTACTGGTAGCCCCAGTTGATTTGCCCGCCGTCATCTCCGCGCATCCGGCTCTGACTGTACGAGGTATTCACCACGCCAAAACGCCCCAGCTTGACCACCGTCCCCGCACCGGCGAGCGCCAGTTCCTCCGCGCCTTCGGCGTGCCCCTCCAGCGTCAGCCAGTCCGTCAGGCCGTAGCGATACGATCCGCTCCCCGCCGCCGGGCCGTAGTCAAAATTCTTAATGCCGTAGTTGCGCCGCAGGCTCCCCAGGGTAACGGCCCCATCGCTCAGCCCTTCTTTCAGCAGATCGCTGGTGACGTAAAACGGCAGCGTGGTACTCACCTGGCGCCCCAGCGCATCGGTGGTGACCAGCACCGCATCCCCGGCGCCGTTAATGTAGGGCAGGTTCGTCAGGGTGAACGGCCCGGGCTGCAGCTGCGTGGACCCGGAGCGGTAGCCGTTGATGAAGAGGTCGACCGAGGTCGGCACCGCCGCTTCACCTGAAAATTCCGGCAGCGGCCAGGTCACCAGGTCCGGACGCAGGGAGAAATCACGCCCATAGCTGATCCCGCCCATGCGGACGCTGCTGCTCCAGCTCAGGGCATCGCTGATGACATCCCCGGCGGTCCAGGTGGTGGCGTCCTCCTCGTTGGTCACCAGCAGGGTGGTGTCATAGCGGACATAGCCCTCCTGCTGACCGTCGTTGCCGGTGAAATTTTCGCGGGCGTAGCCGGTGGAGGAGAATGAACCGTTTTCATTGAAGTAGCGGAATTCATGCCAGAGCGAGGCCTGCCCGCCGACGTGCTCGGTATGGTTGGTATAAAAATCGTAATTGAGCAGCGCGCCTCTGCCATAGTGAGGCTTACTCTGCGTCGGCTGGCCGCCAAACGGGGTGACGCGGGAGGTTATCCACTCACGGGGCACGGTCAGCAGCAGACGCTGGGCGGGACTGTCGTACTCCACCCGCACCGCCGGAAGCGTGCTGAGATTGACGTCGCCGTTGGGCACATGTTCAGGCGGAAGCCCGGCGCGCAGCAAATCGGCGCTGGAGATATAGTAAGCGCCGTCGCGTTGCGTCACGGGAACCACCAGCCCGGTGTCGTAGTGGTTCAGTACCAGGGCGAGCTGGAAAACCGCCTCCCCGTTTATCGCCTGCGCTTGCGGCGGCGGCGGTAAGCTGTCATCACCCGGTTCGGCCCAGGTACTGGTACTCACGCAAAGCAGGATCATCATTGCGGGCTTCAGTTGACGGGCGTCGACTGCCATTGTGCATCCCTGGCATTAATCTGCGCGCTGATCTGGCTGGGCTGGCGGATCCCGGCCGGAATCGGCCAGCTGCGGGTGCTGCCCGGCAGCACATAGCCCAGCAGGCCATCCGCAATCATGCGCTTTTGTCCCCCCTGCTCCAGCGCCACCTGGCTGAGCCTGACGTGAACATCGCCCTGATTGCGGACTTCAATGGCAGGCTGGCCCGCCACCTGCGTGACGCGCCAGCTCAGGTTACGGGTATCCACGAGGGCATGATGCGCCCCCTCTTTTATTGTCGGTATCCCCTGTCCGTAAACGAACAGGGGTATGGAATAGCGCATCTGCAGTTTAAGGCCGATGGCGGGGTCGGCCTTCGCGTCCGGCTGGGGAATTTCATCCACGATAATGCGATAGGCTTGTTCAACGCCCATCGGAACCGTACCCTGTTTGATCAGGCGGATCAGCTGTTTACTGCCTTTGCCGATGGTGACGATGGGCGGGCTGGCGACCACGTCCTGCTGGGCGGTATAGCGCTCAAAGCCCCCCTCCTGCTTCCAGCGCACAATGCGCACCTGCATCGTTGTGGCACTGTTTCCCTGATTCTGGATCCACAATTCAGTCGCTTTGCTGTCGGCCGACAGCCACGGATCGATGGGCCATAACAGAATGGTCGCCGCCGCCTGCGCCTGTCCTGCCGCCATGGCGGTCACGCCCAACATACTCACCAGGTACCAATGCCTGAATAGTGGCTTCATCGAATGTTCTCCCTTTTTCACCATGACAAGGTCACGGTGAGCTGATCGGAATAGGTGCCTGCCGGGCTAAATCCCGTCAGCAGCGCTACGCCAAAAAGTGGTAGTGCAATATTGTTGCTGTTGGTGTAGGTCACCGGGATGGCCTGGTTGACCCCAATCTCACTGTTCGCCGCCAGTGAACTGCTGCTGTAAAGCCGGTAGCCCACCACGTCGGTGCCGCCTGAACGCGTCATGCGGCGCACCGAGGCGTAGTTTTGCCCGCCGTTGATGCTCATGCTCAGCGCCACGCCCGGCGTGCAGGCGATGGACAGCGCCCCGTTGGGCACAAAGCTGGTGCTGACCGGGGCACTCTCCACGCCGGTATGGGTCCCAAAATCCAGCGTCCCGAAGATCCCGCCGGTCCCCGTCGTGACAGAACATCCCGGCACGACGGTCGCGCTCACCTTAAACGACTGCGACGTCACCGCGCCGGCCCCGGAAACCAGGGTCAGCCCCAGCGCCAGCGCAAAAAAAGGCTGCACGATCCCCTCTGCGCAAGCGCGCAGACTTAAAAAGGAGGCCTTCATGGCTGGAGCTAGTAGGTGACGCTGACGTTGATCGTGTCGGTATAAGTGCCCGGCACCACCGTGACGCTGTTACCGCCGCCGGTGATGCGCCCGTAAAGGGTGTAGCTGTTGACCCCGCCCGCCGTCGACGCGACCGGCAGCGCCGCGTTGTTGGCGATGACGTTGTTAAATCCGCTGTCGCTGTACAGACTGTAAGCCACGCCCTGCGCCGCATTGGCGGTATTGATCAGATAGCGCGCAGGCGTGCCCGGCGTGCCGACCACGGTACCGGGTGCGGTGGAGTTAGTGTTGCCGGTGATAGCCACCGTATAGCTGGCGGTGGTGCACTGAATGGTGAACGTATTCCCGCCGCTGGCGCCGGTGAGCTGGGTGGTCAGCGTGGAAAACGTGGCGGGATGGGTACCAAAATCGAGTGTCCCGAAGTTAATACCGTTTTGCGTGGGCGATCCGTTAATCAGACACCCGTTTGTGAGGGTCAGCGTCGCACCGATGGTGCCGCTGCTGGTCACGGCCAGCGCAGGATGTACCGTTGTCGCCGCCAGTAACGCGCCAGCGCAGATTAAAAGGCGTTTTCTTTTCATTTTCCACCCTCCGGAAGTCAAACGCGTTCCCTTGCCACATTTTATTTATGCTGTTCAAGATGTTAGCCCCGCTTAAGGTTCCTCTGAGAGGGGTTAATGAGAATTTAGTTTACGGATATCGCTTCCACCACCCGCCCCAAAACGCATAATCCTTGAGTCCTATTGACTTAATATTCTTATAGATAACAATGAATTAAAATTATTTTGGCCGCATTTTTATTTTTTTTTGAAGAGAATATATCCCTTATAGTGTGATCACCATCACAATATATCGTTATGCCACCAACAACAAAATCAATAAAACTTAAAAACTTGTTGTAACCCCCTACGCTTTGCGTCAATTTATGCGCCGAATATTTTCCCGCGCAGTAATAAAAAATTTATATGTATCGGCGCGGGCGACATCTGATAGCGCATAGAGGGTCTTTTTTCGTGGCAAGTGCAAACAAACTTACACTCTTCATCGTGATATTCATGCTGGCGGGTATTCTTTCAGGGGCGGCAATTCACGAGTACGCATCTGCGGATGCCATCAAAGCCTGGTCGGATAATATTACCCTTCTGACCGATATTTTCCTCCGTCTGATCAAAATGGTTATTGCGCCGCTGGTCTTCAGCACGCTGACCGTAGGCATTATGAAGCTGGGAGAAACCTCCACCATAGGCCGGGTGGGCGGCAAAGCGATGGTATGGTTCATCAGTTCATCCGTGCTTTCTATTCTGGTCGGACTGTTTATCGTCACGCTGGAGCGTCCGGGAAGTGGCCTGAACCTGACTATTCCAACCGAGGCGGTGGATACCGGTCTGGCCGTGGGCGGGATGACGCTGAAAGCGTTCCTGTCTCACACCATTCCCACCAGCATCGCGGGGGCGATGTCGAACAATGAGATCCTGCAGATAGTGGTGTTCTCGATGTTCTTCGGCATCGGCGGCGCGTCGCTGGGGCAGAAATTCAACGCGCCGCTGGTGGCCGCACTGGATGTGGTTTCCCATATCATGCTGAAGGTAACGGGTTACGTGATGTACGTTGCGCCGCTGGCCATCTTCGCGGCGATCTCCTCCGTCATTGCCACGCAGGGTCTGGGCATCCTGTTGAACTACGCCTCCTTTATTGGCGGCTACTACGTTGCCATTCTTCTCACCTGCATGGTGCTGCTGGCCGTGGGTTACATGGTGCTGAAAAAAGAGGTGTTTCGCCTGGTCAGCATGCTGAAAGATCCGGTACTGGTCGCATTCACCACCAGCAGTTCTGAAGCGGCCTACCCTAAAACGCTGGAGCAGCTGGAGCGCTTTGGCTGCTCGCGCAATATCGCCTCTTTCGTTCTGCCGATTGGCTACTCCTTCAACCTCGTGGGGTCAATGGTGTACTGCTCGTTTGCCTCGATGTTTATTGCGCAGGCGTACAACATTCACCTGAGCTTCTCTGAGGTGACGGTGCTGATGTTAACCCTGATGCTGGCGTCAAAAGGCATTGCGGGCGTGCCGCGTTCTTCGCTGGTGGTGCTGGCCGCGACGATCCCGAGCTTTAACATTCCGGTGGCGGGGATCCTGCTGCTGATGGGTATCGACCACTTCCTGGATATGGGGCGTTCCGCGATTAACGTGCTGGGGAACGGCATTGCGACCGCGATGCTGTCGCAGAATGAAGGTGCGCGGGAAGCGGACGCTGAGCTGGTAAAGCAGGAAGCGTAAGGGTATGAAAAAGCCGGGTGGCGGCTTCGCCTTACCCGGCCTACAAATGGCTCGACACGTAGGCCGGGTAAGCGTCAGCGCCACCCGGCTTTGTTTTAGGCTACGTGACTCGCGGCGATATCCAGCAGCGCCATCTCTTCGCTGTTCAGCAGCTTTTCGATGTTCACCAGAATCAGCATACGCTCGCCGAGCGCCCCCAGGCCGGTCAGGTATTCAGTCGACAGGGTGACCGCAAACTCCGGCGCAGGACGAATCTGGTCAGAGGTCAGTGAAAGCACGTCAGATACACCATCCACCACGATACCCACCACGCGCTGTCCCAGGTTGAGGACGATCACGACGGTATTGTCGTTGTAGTCAACGTCACCCTGGCTGAACTTCACGCGCAGATCCACGATTGGCACAATCACGCCGCGCAGGTTGGTGACGCCTTTAATAAACGCTGGCGTGTTAGCGATGCGGGTAACCTGGTCGTAACCACGAATTTCCTGCACTTTCAGGATATCGATGCCGTACTCCTCATCGCCCAAAGTGAATACCAGGAACTCCTGCCCTGATGGCTCGCCCGCCAGTTTCGTTACATTACTCATACCGGTCATGTTATTACCTTCTACTTAATCAGGCGGCTGTGTACGCCACACGTTGTTCACGATTTAATCCCTGAAGCGCCGACACGTCGACGATCAGCGCCACGCTACCATCCCCCAGAATGGTGGCAGCAGAAATACCCGGCACCTTGCGGTAGTTGCTTTCGAGGTTCTTCACCACCACCTGGTGCTGACCAATCAGCTGATCGACCAGCAGCGCGTAGCGACGGCCCGCGCTTTGCAGGATCACCACGATACCCTGCGTGGCCTCGGTCTTCGCCCCGTCCACTTCGAACACTTTCCACAGTTCGACCAGCGGCAGGTACTCACCGCGCACTTCGAGAACGCGCTCGCCGCCCGCCAGCGGATGCAGATCTTCTTCACGCGGCTGGAGGGATTCCATCACCGCGTTCAGCGGCAGAATGAAGACTTCGTCCGCGACTTTGACCGACATGCCGTCGAGGATCGCCAGCGTCAGCGGGAGCAGGATGCGGATGGTGGTGCCGGAGCCCTGTTTAGACTGGATCTCAACGTGGCCGCCCATCTCCTGAATGTTACGTTTCACCACGTCCATGCCGACGCCGCGTCCGGAAACGTCCGTCACCTGCTCGGCGGTCGAGAAGCCCGGCGCGAAGATCAGCATGCCCACTTCTTCGTCGGTCATGTTTTCATTCACCGCCATCCCCTGTGAAATAGCTTTCGCCAGGATGCGCTCGCGGTTAAGGCCCGCGCCGTCGTCGGTCACTTCGATGCAGATGTTCCCGCCCTGATGTTCCGCAGAGAGGATCAGATTCCCGACCGGGGATTTCCCGGCGGCAATGCGGTTTTCCGGCAGTTCAATACCGTGGTCGAGGCTGTTACGCACCAGGTGCGTTAACGGGTCGATGATGCGCTCGATCAGGCTCTTATCCAGCTCCGTTGAGCTGCCCATCAGGGTCAGTTCAATCTGCTTATTCAGCTTGCTGGCAAGGTCGCGCACCAGGCGTGGGAAGCGGCTGAAGACATATTCCATCGGCATCATGCGGATGGACATCACCGATTCCTGCAGGTCGCGGGCATTACGCTGAAGCTGGCCCATGCTGGTGATCAGATCGCCGTGCGTGACCGGGTCCAGTTCGTTAGAACGCTGCGCCAGCATGGACTGGGTGATCACCAGTTCGCCAACCAGGTTAATCAGCTGGTCAACCTTCTCAACGGCAACGCGAATGCTGGTGGACTCACTGGAGCGCGCGGCCGGTTTTTCACCACGGCCAGGCGCCGAGGCCTCTTTTGGCACCGCCTTCAGCACCGGGGCCGCTGGGGCCACAGCCGGTGCGGCGGCCTGGGCAACGACAGCAACCTCTTCTTCTGCAGCCGGAGCTGCTACCGCGGCGGCTTCCGTTTCGAAGGCGATCTGGTCGGCTTCAATGACAAAGCACAGCACCGCCACGATATCGTCCTGACTGATACCGTCATCGAGGGTCGCTGCGAGGCTGTCTTTGCCTTTCACTACGTTACTTAATTTCGCCAGGTTACCCAGCTCTTCTTCCAGCAGGTTAACTTCGCTCTCTTTCAGGCGTGACAGCACAACGCGCAGCTTGCCCGCTTGCGCAGCGGCTGGCGCGGCCTCTTCAGCAGCAACCGCATCGACAACGCTCAGTTTTGCTGCAGGGACAACGGCTGCAGCGACCTCACCTTTTGCTTCCAGGGCGAGCTGGCGCAGCGCATTGCAGATGTATTCAAAGCTGGCGGCATCAGGCTCTGCCGAACTTTTATAGGCGTCGAGCTGTTCCTGCATAATATCTTTGGTTTCCAAAAACAGGTTGATAATGTCGGTATTGAGCTGCATCTCACCGCGTCGTGCTTCATCAAGCAGGTTTTCCATTAAATGGGTCGTTTCCTGCAAGATGGTAAATCCAAACGTTCCGGCTCCGCCTTTAATAGAATGCGCCGCGCGGAAGATGGCATTGAGCTGCTCGGAGTCCGGTGCTTCGGGCACCAGATCGAGCAAATGTTGCTCCATATCCGCCAACAGTTCGTCGGCTTCATCAAAGAATGTCTGGTAAAAATCGCTAATATCCATGCTCACGCTATCACCTCGGATTGGCTGGTGGCGATGTTGGAACGGCAGCCGCAGGGACGGCCCCAGGCTGTTTTAAATCGTCCAGTGACTCATTCTGACTTTCGGCGTTTTCGTGCAGGATGGCCTGCTCCGCCTGCTGGTTCAGCACTAAAAGACTGATACGACGGTTGATGGCGTCATCCGGCCCGCGGTCGGAGACCCGCATGGTTGCTGCCATGCCGACCACGCGCAGTACCTTGCCATCATCAAGCCCACCTGCCACCAGCTCGCGACGCGAGGCGTTGGCACGATCGGCAGAAAGCTCCCAGTTGCTGTATCCCTTCTCCCCACTGGCGTACGGGAAGTCATCCGTGTGGCCCGAAAGGCTGATTCGGTTAGGAATGCCGTTCAGCACCGGCGCAATGGCGCGTAAAATATCGCGCATGTACGGCTCAACTTCCGCACTCCCGGTTTTAAACATCGGGCGGTTCTGGCTGTCGATAATCTGAATACGCAGCCCTTCCTGGACCAGATCGATTTTCAGGTGCGGCCGCAGCGCGCGCAGTTTAGGATCCGCTTCAATCAGTTGGTCGAGATCGCCACGCAGTTTTTTCAGACGCGCCTGCTCCATCTTGCGTTTCAGCTCGTCGATGTTCGGCTCTTTTTTCACCTCACCCTTCTGCTGGGTGTAATCATCGCCGCCGCCAGGGATCGGGCTTTCGCTGTTAGAGATACGCGGCCCACCGGTCACCGCCGTCGCCAGCGGGGTACGGAAATATTCGGCAATCTGGATAAGCTCCTTCGGGCTGGAGATGGAGATCAGCCACATCACCAGAAAGAACGCCATCATTGCGGTCATAAAGTCGGCGTACGCGATTTTCCAGGAGCCGTGGGAACCGTGCCCGCCGCCCTTGTGCTTGCGTTTTTTGACAATGACGATCGGATGGGACTGGTTTTTCATGCGTCCTCAGTTGTCGTCTGTTGGTTTGGGTTTTTCACCGCGCGCACGTGTTCTTCAAGCTCGATAAACGACGGACGCTCGCTGGAGTAAAGCGTTTTACGGCCAAATTCAAC
Source organism: Enterobacter cloacae complex sp. P47BA (assembly GCF_014930485.1). NCBI lineage: Bacteria > Pseudomonadati > Pseudomonadota > Gammaproteobacteria > Enterobacterales > Enterobacteriaceae > Enterobacter > Enterobacter cloacae complex sp. P47BA. The sequence continues at coordinate 41,981 of NZ_JADBRF010000002.1, forward strand.
CGCGATCGGTGGCGCGTAACCGTTGAGGTTAGAGAGCAGCGTGATCTTCACGCACTGCATCATTTTGGTGGTTTCCGCGCTTTTCTGGCGCAGCACGCTTGCCAGCGGAGAGATAAAACCATAAGCCAGCAAAATACCGAGGAAGGTGCCCACCATCGCATGGGCAATCAGCGCGCCCAGTTCAGCCGCCGGACGGTCCGCCGAGGCCAGGGCGTGTACCACCCCCATGACCGCCGCCACGATACCAAACGCCGGAAGGGAGTCGCCCACCAGCGCCAGGCTGTTGGCCGGCACTTCAGATTCGCTTTCGTGGGTTTCGATCTCTTCGTCCATCAGCGCTTCAATTTCGAAGGTATTCATATTGCCGCTGATGATGAGACGCAGGTAATCGACGATGAAATCCAGCATCATGGCGTCCGCCAGAATGCGCGGATAGCTGGCAAAAATTTCGCTCTCTTTCGGGTTTTCGATATCCCGTTCAAGCGAGAACATCCCCTGCTGACGCGACTTCGCCATCAGGCGATAGAGCAGCGCCAGCAGATCCATATACATGCTTTTGGTGTATTTCGAGCGACGGAACAGCAATGGAATTGCCTTCAACGTGCCCTTGATCGATTTACCGTTGTTGCCAACGATAAAAGCCCCTACCCCTGCGCCGCCGATGATAATAAGTTCAGCCGGTTGATAGAGTGCTCCAAGGTGCCCGCCGGTCATCATGTAACCGCCGAAAACTGTACCGAGAACTACCAGGTAACCTAATAAGATAAGCACGACATCATCCTTCCGCTAGTGACTATGGCAAGGACGTCCAGCTCGCAGCGTTTACCGTTTGCGGGGTAAAAAAAAGCAGCGGTAATGACTTACCGCTGCTGGAATCTTGCCCACACGTTCGGGTTAAACAGCTTGTTCGATCTGTTCATCCAGCAGTTGTGGAATAATATCGGCAGCATCCCGGGAAAGTTTACGTCTTTTTACTGCGCGGGACGGCGGCTGACATAAACTACAGGCGAAGCTGCCTGCAGGCTGATGAGCATGGGTAATAAAATTGCCGTCGCAGCAATTGCAGCGCGACAGTTCAAGCATTCCGCTCTCAACAAAACGCACCAGCGTCCATGCGCGGGTCAGCGCCAGCAGAGGGCCTTCTTCCTGCTGTGGGCATTGTTCAAGGTAAAGTTTGTACGCTTTGATCACGGCGTCTACGCCGCTACACAAACCGGTTTTGAGAAGATACTGCCAGGCATTACAGAACATGGAAGCGTGGATGTTCTGCTCCCAGGTCATAAACCAGTCCGTAGAAAACGGCAGCATGCCTTTCGGCGGGGGACTACCGCGTAACTCTTTATACAGTTTGATGAGGCGACCACGGCTCAGCTGAGTCTCGCTTTCCAGCATTTGTAAACGAGCACCCAGCGTAATCAGCTCCATGGCCAACTGTATGTCACGCGCTTCCTGAACAATGCTTTTTTCGCTCATTGCTAGGCCCTTTTCTTACGGGCTGCGTCATCAGGCTGACTGATGTCGCTAAGCAAGCGAGTGGAGAGCAGGATACCGGTATGGATCTGTTGCAGATCGTCCACGCGGGATTCCTGCGTCAGACGCGTTATCGTCTGCGGATTATCAAAACGGAACTGGCACACCAGTTGATTCGTTTCCGCCAGTTTTACCATCTGCGGGAGGGTTAATCCACCCAGCATGGTTGCCATTTCTTCGTTAATACCCAGACGAAACATCGCGGACGCTTTGTCCTGACTAATTAAACGCTGCGCGAGCAGTAAATATGACAAATTGATGTCATAGATATGTTTTAGCAACTCGGATGTATGCATTGTTCCCATCCCGAATAACCAACTATTATTTTTATGCGGAAAGACCGCACCCCGTGATGTCGCCGGGAAATCACCCGGTATAAAAAAGAAAAGGCTAAATGCATAGTTGAATCTAGGTTTGTATTCATCCAAACGCGTAAGGGATGCAACGCGGTTACATCTCTTACAGGTTTTATCATTTCTTACAAATAACTAAGATTTTTCCTAATTCGACGCAAACTCTACTCGCCAGATTTGACACATACAATGCAGCCACCCTCAAATTTAAAAAAAATGTGATCCACGTCACACAATTTAAGTGAATGTTACCCATAAATCCATCAGTATGACTTCTAATTTGCTCATTTTTTAATCAATCGGCCCTGTTTTGTATTCTTAATCGACGAATACTCATGCATAAGCGTGAGAATAAGTGGCACGCAATGTGCTTTTAGCCGTGCGTGCAGTATCGGCAATCGTTTACATCGCGTATGCGTCAGGGACACATTTTGATTACTTCGATAAAACATAGAGTTATGCATTTCTGGCAAAAAAATTGTTTCATTGCGTGATCATTCGAAATGCGTTTATAACTTGTTAGAATGATTTAATAGCGAAAGCGAAGATTTGTGTGACTTACGTTAAGTTGTTAATTTTTTTCATTTAGGCGCATTTATCAGTTATTCTTCTTATAAGAATAATTAATGAATAATTATGATAAGCTTCACACTAATGTCGTATTCAAGTCTTGCGAAACCAGGAAATTCGCGGTAATGGTGATGAAACGCTGTCTGTCAGACATCTAAGGAGTGCGCCATGAGTTACTCCCATCTTCTTGTTTCTGTTGCCGTTTCCCCCGAAAGCCACCAGCTTGTCGCCCGGGCCGTTTCCATCGCCCGGCCGCATAATGCGCGCATCAGCCTCATTACCCTCGCGGCCGAGCCCGAGATGTACAATCAACTGGCGGCCCCGATGCTGGAAGATATTCGTGAGGTTTTGCAGGAGGAAACGCAGCAGTTTCTGCGAGAGCTTGTCGAAAAAGCAGAGTACCCCATTGATGAAACCGTTATTGCGACGGGGGAACTGAATGCCCATATTCTTGATATGTGCCGCAAGCAGAATATTGATTTAGTGATTTGCGGGAACCATAACCACAGCTTTATATCGAGGGCTACCTGCGCGGCAAAATCTATTATCGCCTCAAGCCAGGTTGACGTGCTGTTAGTGCCGCTTGGGGGGGCTTAACCCCCCCCAGAGGAATATCAGGCGAGTTTAGGGAAGGTCGCGATCTTTTTTTGCAGATCGCCTTCGTGACTTTGCGGGGCTATTTCGCGTAGATCCTGAATAAAACGCGCCTGCCAGTGATTTATATCGTTATTCCGGATCGTCTCCATCATTTCGGCATGGCGGGAAATTCGCTCCGTCAGCGGCATGGTCAGCGCGCGGTTGAGGGCATTTGCCACATCATCCCGATCGTAAGGGTTAACGAGCAGCGCTGAGGTCAGTTCGTTCGCTGCCCCGGCAAACTGGGAAAGCACCAGCACGCCCGGATCCGCCGGGTCCTGAGCCGCCACGTACTCTTTTGCCACCAGGTTCATCCCGTCACGCAGCGGCGTAACCAGGCCAACGTCGGCGTAGCGGAAGACCTTCATCAGGATCTTACGGTCAAAATGCTGATTCAGATAAAAGAGCGGGGTCCAGCCCAGCTGGCCGTAGCGCCCGTTGATGCGCCCCGCTTCGGTCTCCAGTTGATGACGAATGTCCTGATAGGCCTGCACTTCCCCGCGCGACGTTGGCGCGATCTGGGTATAGCGGATTTTACCGTGGTGCTGAGGGTATTTATCCAGCAGCGTTTCATACGCCAGGAAGCGTTCCGGCAACCCTTTGGAATAATCCAGACGCTCTACCGAGAAGATATTCTTCACGTGCTTGAGTTCATTCTTAAGCTGGGCCAGCTTCGGCGGCAGCGGGCCCGAGGCCTGTTCCGCAATTTCGTCGGGTTCAATACCAATCGGATAGACCTCGGTGTGGAAGGTTTTTCCCCACGCCGTATGGGTTTTGCCGCCGTTGGTTACCAGGCGCGTTTTGCCTGACACGGAGTCCAGGAACGCGAGACGGTCATTTTCGGTCTGGAAGCCCAGCAGGTCATAATCACACAGCGCCTCCAGCAGTTCTTCATGCGGCGGCAGCGCGGTGAAAATTTCCGGCGTCGGGAACGGAATGTGCAGGAAGAAGCCAATCCGGTTATTGACTCCCCTTTTACGCAGCTCTCTGGCGAAGGGGAGCAGATGATAATCGTGGATCCATAAAATATCGTCTTCCTCAATTAAAGGCAGCAGTTTATCCGCCAGCAGCGCATTCACCCGCGAGTAGCCCTCGAAGGATTCACGCTGGAATTTCACCAGGTCAAGACGATAGTGAAACGCAGGCCACAGGACCGCGTTGGAGAACTGCGAGTAATACTCGTCATAGTCTTTCTCTTTGAGCGCAAATGATGCCCACGTAATGTTCCCGCGCGTCACCTTTTTAAGCGGTTTCTCTTGTTCATTGATTTCACCGCTCCAGCCAAACCACAGCCCGCCAGCAGCTTTTAAGGCACCTAATACCCCTACCGCCAGGCCACCTGCACTGGCTTTTTTATCATCAGGCGGTGCAATTCGGTTAGAGACGACGACTAAGCGACCCATAATGGTTTCCCCCTTTGTTTTGCGCTATTTGTTGTTGTTGCTGGTTAGCGATATCAGAAATCCACTGCCAGACGGCCTCGACATTCGCCAGACGCCGTTCAGCGACAGTGTCACCAGGCCCTACCTTGACGGCGATCCCTCCGGCCTGTTTCACCACGCGAAAACCGGCCTCATCGGTCAGGTCATCGCCAAAAAATACAGGTGTACGTCCCTTAAATGGCGGTTCCGCCATAAACGCCGCAATAGCGGCCCCCTTATTGATGCCCTCAGGTTTTATCTCAACGACACACTTCCCCGGCTGCAGCGCGAGCTGCGGATGTGCATCGGCCACGCTTCGGGCAATCGCAAAGATCGCCGCTTCGTGATGCGGAGCCTGCCGATAGTGCAAGGCGAACGCCATGCCTTTCGCTTCCAGTTCCGTGCCCGGGAGCGACGCCAGCGCCGAGGAGAGTTCAGTATGTAACGCCTGAATCAAGGTATCGGGGAGTGATACAACATGCAGTTGATCATGGATATCGCGGCGCTCCGCTCCGTGTACACCGGCCAGCGGAAAGTGGTAAGGACTGGCGAGCACATCCAGCTCGGCCATTGAGCGCCCTGAAATCAATGCCAATGCGCCCTCGTTCAGTCGAGAGAGCTGCTGCAAATTCTCTAGCACCGTATCCGGTACGACCACGTCGTCAGGATGCGGCTGGATCCCGGCGAGCGTCCCGTCGAGGTCAAAAAAGAAAGCATATTTTCCGGGCAGTACAGGCGGTGCGGTTAACAAGTCAGCCACCCTAATCCTCCTTACGGTTTACGAGAGGTAAACGCCTTTACCTCTTTCATAGCCATGTAAGTATAGACAGTGTGATGGGCCTCGCCATTTGACAACCGCCCCGCCAGCAAAACTGGCGAGGCGGTTCAGGGGTCAACTATGGTTATTAGTTGAGCAATAAAAAGTCAGCGCTGGGGTTACACGGTACGCTTCGCTTTTTGCTTGTAACGGTCGAAAATCACGGCTGCCAGCAGGATCAGGCCGCGCACGACGTACTGAGAGAACGGCGAAATATTCAACAGGTTCATGGCGTTTTCCACCGTGCCCAAAATCAGGATACCGGCCACCACATATGAGATTTTTCCGATGCCTCCCTTGAGGGAAACGCCCCCTAAAACGCACGCCGAGATGACGATCAGCTCATAACCGATAGACGTCATTGGCTGGCCGCTGGTCATACGCGACGCCAGAATAATCCCCGCCGCGGCGGAGACCAGCCCGGAGAGCACGAAGATAATAATCTTGGTGCGTACAACCGGCACCCCTGCCAGACGGGCCGCTTCTTCATTGCCGCCGATCGCCAGCGTATTACGACCAAAGGTGGTGCGGTTCAGCAGGAAGCCGAACAGGATCAGGCAGGCCACGGTGAGCCAGATAGGCGCAGGCAGGCCCAGCCAGTTGGCGTAGCCCAGCGTAAAGAAGCGCTCGTCTTCAATCCCTACCGCTTTACCGTCGGAGATGATATAGGCCAGACCGCGGACTATCTGCATCGTGGCAAGCGTGGTAATCAGGGCATTAATCTTCAGGCGTGCGATAACAAAACCGTTCACCAGACCGCTGATCACGCCGAGCAACAGACCGGCAAAAACGCCAATCCACAGGCTTTCCGTCATGTTGATAACCACCGCCGTGGTGACGCCCGCGCAGGCGATAACCGAGGCCACCGACAGGTCGAAATCACCGGAGGCCAGACAGAAGAGCATGCCGCAGGCCACCATGCCGGACATGGAAATCGCCAGTCCCAGCCCTTTCATATTAATGAAGGTGGCAAAATTAGGGACGAAGATTGCACAGGCGATGAAGAGTGCGGCAAAGACCACCAGCATGCCGTACTGATCCCAGATGCGTCCAAAACTAAAAGCCGACTTCGGCGCTCCGGATGTAGTAACAGAGGACATCATTAACTCCTTACTCAGGCGACAGCCTGGCTGACTATAGGCATGGCGAGGTTCAACGCCTGTTGTTCATTCGCCTGTTCATGAAGTAATTCACCGGCGATTTCGCCTTCGCGCATCACTACAATGCGGTCAGCAACGCCAAGCACCTCAGGCAGATCGCTGGAGGCGAACAGCACCGCCACGCCGCGTTTTGCCAGTTCATATATCACGTTGTAAATCTCGTGTTTTGCGCCCACATCGATACCGCGCGTCGGCTCGTCCAGCAAAATGACCTTCATATCCTCCGACAGCCAGCGGCCTAAAATGGCCTTCTGCTGGTTTCCTCCTGACAGATTCATAATCAGCTGTTCCGGTCCCGGCGTTTTGATATTCAGCGAGCGAATATGATGGTCGGCGTTGCTCGACTCCCAGCCGTCGTTAATCAGGCAACCCGCACGGATAAATTTACGCCGGGCGGAAATGTTGATGTTGTCGCGCACCGAATGCACCGGAATGATCCCCTCCGCCTTGCGGTCTTCCGGGCAGAGCATCATCCCGGCCCTGATTGCGTGGGCGGGTTTCTGGATATCCACCTGCTCGCCGTCAATGGAGACCTGCCCTGCGGTAATACGTGTACCGCCGAACAGCCCTTTCATCAGCTCGCTGCGCCCCGCCCCTACAAGGCCAAACAGACCGACGATCTCACCGCTGCGTACGGATAACGAAACCGGCGTTCGCACGCCCGGCGCTTTGACGTTGTCCAGACGCAGGCGCTCGGGGCCGTACTCGCGCGGTTTCCAGTGATAGATATCGCCCAGATCGCGCCCGACCATCGCCTGAACAAGCTGATCATGGTTAACCTGCTGCATATCGGTAAAGGTGCGCACATAGCGCCCATCCTTAAATACGGTGATGGCATCGCTCAGGGCAAATATCTCCTCCATGCGGTGCGACACGTACAAAATGGTGCGGCCTTCTTGCCGCAGCTCGCGGATCACGCGGAACAGGTTTTCAATTTCACGTGCGGAAAGCGAACTGGTGGGTTCATCAAAGGCAATAACCCTGGCGTTACGCGCCAGCGCCTTGGCAATTTCAACCATCTGCCACTGGCCGATGGAGAGGTATTTCAGCGGGGTCTGGGGATCGACGTCCAGACCAAGATGCTTAAGCTGCAGCCCCGCTTCATAATTAAGTAGCGAACGATTCACCACGCCGCTTTTGTGCGGAAGCTGGCCTAAATAGATATTTTCGGCCACGGTCATCTCAGGGATGAGGTGCAGTTCCTGATAGATAATGGCGACACCGGCGTTGAGCGCCGCCGTGGTATCGGCAAAGGCCACCTCTTCACCGCGAATGGCCAGCGTGCCGGTTGTTGGCGCGTAGTTGCCGCTGAGGATTTTTAGCAGCGTGGATTTCCCCGCTCCGTTTTCCCCCATCAGGGCATGAACCTGGCCGGCATAGCAGTCGAAGCTGATATCGGTCAGCGCGTTAACACCGGGAAACGTTTTCCCGATGCCGCGAAAAGAGAGATACGGATTAGACTGTTGCATAACGACTCCGTGATTCCTGTAGTGTACGTCTGGCCCCTTACGGCGAGTAAGGGGCACAATCACAGCGTATTACTTACCGCCCAGTCCCTTTTTCGCCAGTTCCTCTTTGAAGTTGTCGCGGGTAATCAGCACCACGTCGGTCACTTCGGTAAATTTCGGCGGTTCAGCCCCTTTGGTTACCCAGTTGTAGAGCATTTCACTGGATTTGTAGCCGTGAACGTCCGGGCTTGGCAGCAGAGAGCCGTAGAAGCCGGTGGCCTGCGCTTTGGACAGCTCGCTCACCGCATCCACGCCGTTGATGCCGATCCCGATAACGTCAGGCGCCTTGAAGCCCTGACCTTCCGTCGCGCGCACGCCGCCCAGCACGGTGTTGTCGTTCATGCCGACCACCAGCCAGTGCTTCACTTCCGGGTGCTGGACCAGCATAGAGTTCGCCGCGTCAAAGGCGCCCGGGATGTCGTTGGATTTGGTTGGCACTTTATAGATCTGTTTTTCAGGGAAGCCAGCCGCTTTCAGCGCGTCCATTGATCCGGTCGTACGACGTCGCGCCGTGTCCAGCTCGTCTGCGGTGATGGCCATGACGGCGGTCTCTTTCACATCCCAGCCGCGTTTCTGCATCTCTTTATAAAGCTCCTGCCCCTGACGTTCACCGATTTTGGTCGCCGCCATCATGACCAGCGGAACGCTGTCCATCGGTTTGCCTTTGGCGTTAACGAACTGATCGTCAACCGCAATAACCTTCATGTCGTAACCGCGGGCTTTCGCCGCAATTGCCGATCCGAGTTTTGGATCCGGAGTGCAGATAACAAAGCCTTTCGCGCCGCTGGCCGCCAGGCTGTCGATGGCGTTCAGGGTTTTTTCACCGTCCGGCACGGCGATTTTAATCACTTCAAAACCTAAATCTTTTCCGGCTTTATCAGCGAATTTCCATTCGGTCTGGAACCAGGGTTCTTCCGGCTGTTTTACCAAAAAACCGAGTTTTAAATTCTCAGCGATAGCGGATTGTGACATAACGGCAGCCAGACCGATGGCCGCCAGCGCTTTAGTAAATTTGTGCATGGTAAACTCCAGCTTTAGCATTCTTTTCTGTAGGGAAGATTTGCGTGCTTCTTATTTAATCGGACTTAAAACAAGGCATTAGCGCTTACCTCGTCATAAGCGTTATTGCTGGTGATAGTTTTAGCGGGAAATTAATCATCCATAAGAGAGCCTCATCACACCGCAGAATTACAGTAATTGCGTACATAAATTCAGCGAAAAATGACATAAAAAAGGCAGGTATTGTCTGACAAATGAAAGCAGGGTAAGCAGAATTATCCATAAGATTAGCTAAGAAATCCCTGATGCCTTACGGCGGATGTCGCTGTGGCTCTCCCCTGACGGGGATCCATGCTTTTTATCAAAAAAACGAACGCATCATGAAAAGGCGTTATTCCGTTAAAATTGACTTAGCGCAAATTCGGCAACGCATTATATATTTAAAATGAATAATCTGTATTTATTTTTCTTACAGCGCATTATTCCGGCTAAATGTTCACGAAAGTAAATCAGTATCCCTCAAAAGACACTTAGCCTTTAATATCAAGATGTTAATAAAATCCCCTTTGATGACTATATATTTGTATTTTTGTACTATATTAAACTTTGTAATGTATGGTAAACACAGCCTAATTAAGAGTTTTCTTAATCATAAGACAAAGGTATGCTTATTTATATCGAACACAGGAAGTGAATTTTCGATCGATTTTAATCACTGCAAAAATTGCAATTCTGTTTTTCTTCGTATTTGCCTGGCTGTCAGGTTAAGCAGCGGACATCACGTCCCACAGTCTATAAGGATATGAGTATGGCTACCCAAACGATGATGCAAAAACTTAACGCGCAGATGAACCTTGAGTTCTACGCCTCGAACCTGCACCTTCACCTAAGTGCATGGTGTTCTGAAAAAAGTCTCACGGGCTCTGCCACGTTCTTTCGTTCACAGGCACAAAGCAACGTCACCCATATGATGCGCGTCTTTAACTTCCTGAAGGCCGCGGGGGCTAACCCGGTTGTTAAAGCCCTTGATGGGATCAACGAAAATTACTCTTCTCTGGAAGAACTGTTCCAGAAAACGCTGGAAGAGCATGAGCAGCGCTGTACGACGCTCAACAAGCTGGCCGATGAAGCCAGAGCACAGCATGACATCATCACTCTCAAATTTTTACGCGATATGGATAAAGAACAGCAGCAGGACGGTATGCTGCTGAAAACGCTGGCGGATGAGATCCACAATGCGCGCCAGGCCGGTTTACGTCCGGAGCAAGCCGACCGCCACCTGCTCGATCTTGTGACGGTGCAGCACCACTAAGCGTTTAACCTGCCTTGGCCCTGGTTCAGGGGGGCAGGTTCCTTCTTATTTCCCCAACCCTCTGCTTTTGCTGAAATTTAACAAATCAGATCTCGCTCTCAATGATTAACCTTACAAAATGTAATGATTTATTTAATTACATAATCATTGATGAGGGAAAAGCATGATCACCATTGAGTTTGTTGTCATTCTCCTCTGCCTGCTGACGGGAACACGTTTCGGCGGCATGGGGCTTGGGTTAATCAGCGGTATTGGCCTTTTTATTTTGTGTTTTGTCTTTGGGCTCCAGCCCGGCAAGCCTCCGGTTGACGTCATGTTAACCATTCTCGCGGTGATTGGCTGTGCCGCTACCCTGCAGACCGCGGGTGGCCTCAACGTCATGATGCAGTTTGCTGAACGCCTGCTGCGCAAACACCCGCAGCACATCACGCTTCTCGCCCCTTTTACCACCTGGATGCTGACCTTTCTGTGCGGCACCGGGCACGTGGTCTACACCATGTTCCCCATCATTGCGGATATCGCCCTGAAAAAAGGGATCCGCCCGGAACGCCCAATGGCGGTGGCATCGGTGGCATCCCAGATGGCGATCACCGCGTCTCCGGTTTCCGTCGCCGTTGTGTCGCTGGTCTCCATCCTGGCCGCACAGCATGGGATTGGGCACGCGTGGGGGATCCTGGAAATCCTCGCCGTATCGGTTCCCGCTTCGCTTTTCGGCGTCGCGATCGCGGCCCTGTGGAGTTTACGTCGGGGGAAAGATTTGGCTGACGACGGGGAGTTTCAGGAGAAACTGAAAGATCCCAAACAGCGCGAGTTTATCTATGGCGGCACGGAGACGTTAATGAACCAGCGTTTTCCGAAGCAGGCCTACTGGTCGACATGGATTTTCTTTGCCGGTATTGCGGTGGTAGTCCTGCTCGGGGCTTTCCCCGAACTGCGCCCGGCCTTCGAACTGAAAGGTAAAATGACGGCCCTGTCGATGAACCTCGTCATTCAGATGATGATGCTCATTGCCGGTGCCGTGATGCTGATGGCCTGTAAGGTCAATGCCTCAGCCATCTCAAACGGTGCGGTATTCAAGGCCGGTATGGTGGCGATCTTCTCGGTGTTCGGGGTGGCGTGGATGAGCGATACCTTTTTCCAGGCGCATCTCGATGAGTTAAAGCTGGCGCTGGAAGGGGTGGTGAAAAGCCATCCGTGGACGTATGCCATCGTGCTTTTCCTGGTGTCGAAGCTGGTAAACAGCCAGGCGGCGGCCCTGACGGCCGTGGCGCCGATGGGATTGATGTTGGGCATCGATCCAAAAATGCTGATCGCCTTCTTCCCGGCGTCCTACGGCTATTTTGTTCTGCCGACCTACCCGAGTGATTTAGCCTGCATCGGCTTTGACCGCTCGGGAACAACCCGCATCGGCAAATTCATCATTAACCACAGCTTTATTCTGCCGGGGCTAATTGGCGTGAGCTGCGCCTGCGCGGCGAGCTACCTGCTGGTCCAGACCTTCTTTTAACGTTTTCAACGGGCGACACGCGTGGTCGCCCGTTCGCGTTTTAATGAGACTCGCCCTGCGGCGTAAAGCGCAGTTCAATCAGCGCGATGGCTTTCTGGATCGCGCGAAGCGTCACCGGGTCGGCAGCCGCGGGATGGCTGGCAAAATCGATGTTTTTCAGCTGCGTGGACATCTTCTCGCGCACTTCAACCGGTGCAATAACGTCCAGAACATCAAGTATTTGCTTGATAACCAGCTGACAGGCGACAACATCAGAGACCAGTTCCTGATCGGCGCTCAGGTTTTGTGACATGGGGGTTTCTCCTTATTCAAAGGCCGCCATAGTATCAAAACGTGGCCCGTGACATCTGCCCTTCATTGCCGCAGGACACAAAAAAACCCGCCGAAGCAGGTTTTTTTTATCAGAACATGGCGCCAGGCGGCACGTCTTTAAAAGTGCGGCAGTAATTGGCCCACATACTTTTCAGGATTTTGCGCAGTTTCATTGTGATGCTCCATTAACTTGTTATACAACTTTATTGTCAATGTGCCTATAATATGACCATCGTCACAAAAATCAATATTTTTGTGACGCATATCACAATTTAAACTGCGCAGTGCGCATTAACCCACGATACTGCGAACAAAATCCTCGATCGCCTTATCCTGGCAATTTTCAAAGAAGCACTGCTGGAAACGCGGGCCGGAAACAGCGGTCTTCACCAGCTCAGGATCGATGGCGCGCAGCGAGTCAAGATAGTTATCTTTTACCACGGCCGCTTTTACCTGGTTCAGAATACCGGCGTTACGCACCTGCGGCTCTTTACGCTCTGGAGGATAACCCTCCCCTTTTCGGCCGGTAAACGCCTTTTCAAAGATAAAGCGAACGTTTAGCTCCGCTCCCCAGCCAAACCCTTTGGCAAAAGGCAGCGAGAGCGCATTGCCGTTATTGATTTGCGCGAAGAGAAACGCGTCTGCGGGATCGATGCAGTAGCCGCATATCACGCCAGGGTGGATGTTTAACGACATCAGCGCCCCCTGCCCGGTGCCGCAGCCGGTGACCACAAAATCCACCGCTTTCGCATTCAGCAAAATGCTCGCCATAATGCCCAGGTGGATGTAGGTCAGGTGATGATCGTTTTCGTCGCTCATACCCACGTTGTAAACCGGAAACCCTTTTTCATCGGCTACCGTTTTCAGCTCTTTTAATATGACTGGGTTTTTAGCCGCCTGGCTGTTTTCCATCATCAGTGCAATTTTCATCGTGTCTCTCCAGAATGCGCTGCGGGCGCTCCCCGCCATGGATACCTGTTCCCGTTCATTCTGGCATCAAATAAACAGACTTTCAAAGTAAATGAAATGCAGTTTTAAAAACTAAATGCACGCTCACAATTTTGTGAAGGGGAGGATCTACGCCGTCCGTTGCAAAGAGTGAGGGTAGATCGTCCGGCTATTCCTGGCATTGCAGCGGGCATCTGCGGGTACGATAACGTATTTCCATCCACTCAGAGCGAACCATGAAAAGAGCCATCGTAGCCGCTACAGTCCTGCTGCTCGCGGGATGCAGCGTTAAACGCCAGGCGGAAATCAGCAGCCTCGACGCGCCGAACGGCATTGTCCGCCTCGACTATGGCCAGGCCGTGCTGCAAAACGCCTGGTCCGATGAATATGTTAATAACGGTACCGCGGTAAAAGCCTGTCAGAACATGGGCTATGCCACCGCCTCTGCCTACGGGCAGCCGGTCAAAACCTGTACCCTGACAAGCGGCTCTTTGTGCCTGAACGAGAGCGTTACTATCCAGTATAAGTGCATGGGGTATGCCGTTAACCCTAAGGCAAATAATCCCTGGTATTAATCAAAGCTGCCAGCGTTTGCTGGCGCTTTATTTAACTAAGAACAAAAATAATTCGCATTAATAAAAATAAATATCGCCAATGCGTTTTATTCCCATTCGTATTTTAAACGAACAAATATTTAATTTTACGTTTTGCAAATAATTAAATAACAAATTATAGTGTCGCTCATTATGAACCCGTAATAATAATCCGGAGCGCCACCATGCTGAAAACTGAAATGATCGACAAGCTCAATGCACAAATGAACCTTGAGCTCTATTCATCCCTTCTCTACCAGCAGATGAGCGCCTGGTGCAGCTATCACAGCTTTGAAGGTGCGGCCGCGTTTCTGCGTCGTCACGCCCAGGAAGAGATGACCCACATGCAGCGCCTGTTTGATTATCTGACCGATACGGGCAGCCTGCCGCGCATTGAGAACGTGGCATCGCCTTTTGCTGAATATAATTCTCTCGACGAACTGTTCCGCGCCACCTACGAGCACGAACAGCTGATCACCCAGAAAATTAACGAACTGGTTCATGCGGCAATGATCGGCCAGGATTATCCAACCTTTAATTTCCTGCAGTGGTACGTTGCGGAACAACACGAAGAAGAGAAGCTGTTTAAATCCGTGCTGGATAAATTATCCCTGGTGGGTAAATCCGGCGAAGGACTTTACTTTATTGATAAAGAACTGTCGACTCTCGATACGCAGAATTAATATCAGCGCGGTGCCGGTTTCCGGCGCCGCGTTAATTTACCTTTCCCCTGCATTAAAACATGCATTTTATTCCCCGTGCGCCTTATTAACGTCACGCCTGACCGTCGCCCCACTCAGGATGAGCAGTAGCGCAATACGTAAACCTTTCATTACACGCCTTGTAACGGTGGTTTGACGAATTACCGCTTTTGCCTTACTCTGCGCCGCAGATTTTGTTGCGGTTAAGCGTCGTTGTAGAGGAAAGCGTGAAGAACAGAACCCTGGGAAGTATTTTTATCGTCGCCGGAACGACGATTGGCGCAGGAATGCTGGCAATGCCTCTGGCTGCCGCGGGAGTGGGATTTGGGATGACCCTGCTGCTGCTTGGCACGCTCTGGGCATTAATGTGCTATACCGCACTGCTCCTGCTTGAGGTTTACCAGCATGTGCCCGCCGATACCGGGCTGGGTTCGCTGGCGGCGCGCTATCTGGGACGCTACGGCCAGTGGATCACCGGCTTTAGCATGATGTTCCTGATGTACGCCCTCACGGCCGCGTATATCAGCGGTGCCGGGGAGTTAATCGCCTCCAGCGTCAACGACTGGTTTGGCTCTGACATTACCCCTGCAACGGGGGCTATCTTCTTTGCGCTTATTGGCGGCGGCGTGGTCTGCGTGGGCACATCGCTGGTCGATCTCTTTAACCGCTTTCTGTTCAGCGCCAAAATTCTGTTTCTGGTTGTCATGCTGGCGCTGCTGGCACCGCACGTGCACAAGGTGAACCTGCTGACGCTGCCGCTGGAGCAAGGGCTGGCGCTTTCCGCCATCCCGGTCATTTTCACCTCGTTTGGCTTCCACGGCAGCGTGCCGAGCATCGTCAGCTATATGAACGGCGATGTCCGCAAGCTGCGTCGTGTGTTTGTTATCGGCAGCGCCATTCCGCTGATCGCCTACATTTTCTGGCAGCTGGTGACGCTGGGTAGCATTGACTCTTCAACCTTCGTTGGGCTGATGGCGCAGCACGCTGGCCTGAACGGTTTTCTGTTGTCGCTGCGCGAGGTGGTCACCTCGCCGCACGTGGAGCTGGCGGTTCACCTGTTTGCCGACCTGGCGCTCGCGACCTCGTTCCTGGGCGTAGCGCTCGGCCTGTTCGATTACCTGGCCGACCTGTTCCAGCGTCGCAATACTGCCGCCGGACGGTTACAGACCGGAGCCATTACCTTCCTGCCGCCGCTGGCGTTTGCGCTGTTTTACCCTCGCGGGTTTGTGATGGCGCTGGGCTACGCGGGGGTGGCGCTCTCTGTCCTGGCCCTGCTGCTCCCTTCCCTGCTGGCGTGGAAAAGCCGTCAGCAGCATCCTCAGCAAGGATATCGCGTCGCGGGAGGAAAACCGCTGCTGTGCGTTGTGTTTGGCTGCGGGGTAATGATTATTCTGGTGCAGGTGTTGATTGCCGCCGGGATGCTGCCGGAAGTGGGTTAAAGATAAAAGGGGCTATCATCAGCCCCTTTTTTATCAGTGCAGGCAGCAGCTCTTAAACTTCTTTCCGCTGCCGCAAGGACACGGATCGTTACGCCCCACTTTCGTGCCGTTCACGACAGGCTTCTTCGCTTCCGGCTGCTGCGGGTTCTCCACCCAGTAGTTGTATAAGCGCAGGGCCGCAGGCTGGATGCTCTCGATGCTGGCGATATACTCCTCTTCGGACAGTTCATCCAGCTTCTCGCTGTTCTCTTCCGTTCCGTGCAGGGCAATCACGTCGAGATCGGCCTTCAGGGCTTCCGGCAAGGCTGACCAGTCCGTCAGCGCCACGCCACGCATATAGCCATAGCACCACTCTTCGACCACGGTGTAACTCTCACCGTCAACGTCGTTATAGCCGAACAGCGGCTCAAACTGATCCGGGTATTCACTCAGGCGCTCGGCAATGTCGTTCATATGCTTAAAGCAGAGATCGATAAAACGGTTCATTTCACGATCGTTTTTCCAGCGCGGGATGTACTTCTCCCCGCCCCACACCGCCACCAGCCAGGCATCTGGCTCAACGACAACAGGGCCGGAAAGCACTGCAGTAAGCATGCCGTCCAGTTCGGACACGTCAATCACGGACGCATCGTCATGACCATAAGACATTAACGTCTCTTCCAGCCACGCCATTTCGCTTTCATTTAATGGACCTTCCGTCATCGCGGACACTCCTGATAAAAAAGGAAAGGATCCTACCACAGATCGCACGCCTGCCCTGGCTGAAGTTTAGGTCTTTATTGCTGCAAAAGTGTGCAAATCGTGACCGTTGCACAACTTATGGGCTTTATTGTTAACGATGTGTGATCTCCGCTGTAAATTCTTCTCCTGCCGCAGGGCGGGATAACGCGGCGCTCTATACTCAAACATGTCATAACCCCGTCAAGGGGTTAACCATTCTGGCAACGTTTTTGCTTGCTGTTCTTCGCGCGACGCTGCGCATGGAAACCTCGCCGTATCACGCAGGATGCCGTTCGTTTAGTGCATTTTGTTCTTGCTCGTGTTTTTGGATTGGCTGCGCCCTGGGCGTTCAGGCTTACGCCGTGGTGCAAAAACCTCTTTGCTAAGGAACATAATAATGTCGCTGAAATTTATCAAAACGCCTGTTTCTCTTGTGCTGGCCGGTTGTCTGGTAACGGCATTTTCCACCCGGGCAGATATCGTGATCGGTGTCGCCGGACCGTTCACGGGCCCTAATGCCACCTACGGCGATCAGTACTGGCACGGCGCAACGCAGGCCGCCGAAGACATTAACGCCGCAGGCGGTATTAACGGTGAGAAGATCAAACTGGTTCAGGGGGATGACGCCTGCGAGCCTAAGCAGGCGGTGGCCGTCGCCAACCGCTTAGTCGACCAGGATAAGGTCAACGCCGTAGTCGGCCACTTCTGCTCCTCTTCCACCATGCCCGCCTCCGAAGTGTATAGCGACGCGGGCATCATCGCGATTACTCCCGGCTCAACTAACCCGCAGATCACCGAACGCGGCATGAGCGACATGTTCCGCATGTGCGGCCGCGACGACCAGCAGGGTCAGGTCGCCAGCGACTTCATTATCGACAAGCTGAAAGCCAAACGCGTGGTCATCATTCACGATAAAGACACCTATGGACAGGGGCTGGCTGATGCCACCAAAGCGGCGCTGGCGAAGCGCGGGGTCAAGGATGTGATGTATGAAGGTTTATCCCGCGGTGAAAAAGACTTTAACGCGCTGGTGACGAAGATCGGCGCGCAAAAACCGGATGTGGTGTTCTTCGGCGGCTGTCACCCGGAAGCTGGCCCGCTGGTTCGCCAGATGCGTGAACAGGGGGTGCAGGCGAAATTCTTCTCCGGCGACTGCATTGTCAACGAAGAGATGGTGACGGCAGCGGGCGGCCCGCAATATACAAACGGCATTTACATGACCTTTGGTAAAGATCCGCGCCTGATCCCGGACGGTAAAGCGGTTATCGACAAATTCCGCGCCGGTAAATTCGAGCCGGAAGGTTATACCCTCTACTCCTATGCCTCCGTACAGGCCATTGCCGCAGCCTTCAAGGCCACCGGCGGCAAGGATTCCGCGAAAGCCAGCGAGTGGCTGAAAGCCAATTCTGTCGACACGGTGATGGGCAAAAAAGCCTGGGACAGCAAAGGCGACCTGAAAGTGTCTGACTACGTGGTTTACCAGTGGGACGACAAGGGAAAATATAAGGAAGTGCAGTAACGGGACGGAATCACGCTCAACGTCGGCGGGCTTGCCCGTCGGCGCGTAATAAACATCAGGCTGCGCGCCTCGCGCAGCCTATAAAACGAGCGCGCTAAGATGAGTACATTCTTCCTGCAGCAGTTAGTCAATGGCTTAACGCTGGGCTCCGTCTACGGCCTGATCGCCATCGGCTACACCATGGTGTACGGCATTATCGGGATGATCAATTTCGCCCACGGCGAAGTGTATATGATTTCCGCCTATCTCTGCGCCATTGGTCTGGCGCTGCTCTCTTTCTTCGGGCTTGAGTCCTTCCCCCTGCTGATTCTGGGTACGCTGGTGTTCACCATCGCGGTAACTGGCGTGTACGGCTGGACTATCGAGCGTATCGCCTACAGGCCGCTGCGCAACTCCACGCGCCTGGCGCCGCTTATCTCCGCCATCGGGATGTCGCTTATCCTGCAAAACTACGCCCAGCTGAGCCAGGGCCCGCGCCAGCAAGGGGTGCCGACCATGCTCGACGGCGTGATTCGACTGCATCTTGGCGACGGGTTCGTGCAGATAACCTACACCAAAGTGTTTATTCTGCTCGCCTCGTTTGCCGGCATGCTGTTGCTTACGTGGATAATCAACCATACCCGGCTGGGGCGGATGTGCCGCGCGGTACAGCAGGATCGCAAAATGGCCTCTATTCTGGGGATCAACACCGACCGGATTATCTCCCTGGTCTTTGTTATCGGCGCGGCGATGGCCGGCCTGGCGGGCGTGCTCATCACCATGAATTACGGCACCTTTGATTTCTACGTCGGGTTTGTGATTGGCATTAAGGCCTTTACGGCGGCGGTGCTCGGCGGTATCGGTTCCCTGCCCGGCGCCATGCTCGGTGGCCTTATCCTGGGCGTCGCAGAAGCCCAGTTCTCGGGCATGGTGAACTCGGACTATAAAGATGTCTTCTCGTTTGGCCTGCTGGTCATGATCCTGATTTTCCGGCCCCAGGGTCTGCTCGGGCGTCCGGTTGTGGCCAAAGTGTGAGGAAGAGAATGATGACATCGCACGGTTTTTCTCTAAAGCGCTGCGTTCTGGACGCGATTTTTTCCGGGCTGATTGCGCTGATTATCTTCGGCCCGATTGCTGGCGTGGTGCTGGACGGGTACAGCTTTAACTTTGCCGGACAACGGCTGGCCTGGATGGTCGGCATTGTAATGCTGGGGCGTTTTCTCTTGAGCGCTTTTTTGGGTACCGCCGCGGGCGCTCGTTTCCAGGCGCGCTTCGAAGCTGATAACGCGGGCGTCTATGTTAGGCCACCGGACTACAAAAGCCGCATGCGCTGGATTATTCCTCTGTTGATTGCGCTTGCGGTTTGCTTCCCGTTTGTCGCCACCAAGTATGTACTGACCGTCGCCATTCTCGGGCTGATCTACGTGCTTCTCGGTCTGGGGCTGAACATCGTCGTGGGGCTGGCCGGCCTGCTGGACCTGGGGTACGTCGCCTTCTACGCGATTGGCGCGTACGGTCTGGCGCTGGGGTATCAGTATCTGGGGTTAGGCTTCTGGAGCATGCTGCCGCTGGCGGCAATCATGGCCGCCGCCGCCGGTGCCCTGCTCGGTTTCCCGGTACTGCGCATGCACGGCGACTATCTGGCGATCGTCACCCTCGGGTTCGGGGAGATCATTCGCCTGATCCTGAACAACTGGCTGACCTTCACCGGCGGCCCCAACGGCGTGTCAGCCCCTCCCCCCACCTTTTTCGGCCTGGAATTTGGACGACGCGCGAAAGAAGGCGGCGTGCCTTTTCACGAGTTTTTCCACCTGACCTACAACCCGAACATGAAGTTTATTTTTATCTACGCGGTACTGTTTCTGGTGGTGATGCTGGTGCTCTACGTCAAACATCGCCTGACGCGGATGCCGATTGGCCGGGCGTGGGAAGCCCTGCGAGAAGACGAAATTGCCTGCCGCTCGATGGGGTTGAATCACGTCCTGGTGAAGCTCTCCGCCTTTACGCTGGGCGCGTCGACCGCAGGGATTGCCGGGGTGTTCTTCGCAACCTATCAGGGGTTTGTGAATCCGACCTCCTTTACCTTCTTTGAATCCGCGCTGATCCTCGCCATCGTGGTGCTGGGCGGCATGGGCTCGACCCTTGGCGTGGTGCTGGCCGCCTTCGTGCTGACGGTAACGCCGGAGCTGCTGCGCAGTTTTGCTGAGTATCGTGTCCTGCTGTTTGGCATGCTGATGGTGGTGATGATGATCTGGCGTCCACGCGGCCTGATCCGCATTAACCGCAGCGGGTTTGCCGTGCGTAAGGGCGTGGCGCCATGAACGGGACGATATTGCGCGTGGAACATCTGATGATGCACTTCGGTGGGATTAAGGCGCTTAACGATGTAAATCTGGACGTGCAGCGCGGCTCCATTACCGCCCTTATCGGGCCAAACGGAGCGGGAAAAACAACCGTGTTTAACTGCCTGACGGGTTTCTATAAGGCCTCCGGCGGCAATATTTTATTTTCTACCCGCACTAAAACGACCAACGTTATTCAGGTTCTCGGACAAAAATTCCAGCCGGGCGACTGGATTAACCCCGCGCAGTTCGGGCAGCGCCTGTTCTACAAAATGTTTGGCGGAACGCACCTGGTGAACCGCGCCGGGCTGGCGCGCACCTTTCAGAACATCCGCCTTTTTCGCGAGATGTCTGTCGTGGAAAACCTGCTGGTCGCGCAGCATATGCGCGTTAACCGCAATCTGCTCGCCGGGATCTTAAACACGCCGGCATATCGGCAGGCGGAAAGCGATGCCCTGGACAGGGCCTTCTACTGGCTGGAGGTGGTGGACCTGGTGGAGTGCGCCAATCGCCTGGCGGGAGAGATGTCCTACGGGCAGCAGCGGCGTCTGGAGATCGCGCGGGCAATGTGTACCGGGCCCGAGATGATCTGTCTCGATGAGCCTGCCGCCGGGCTTAACCCGGTCGAAACGCATAAGCTGAGCAGCATTATTCGTTTCCTGCGCGATCGTCATGACATCACGGTCTTACTGATTGAACATGATATGGGGATGGTGATGGAGATTTCGGACGACATTATCGTGCTCGACCACGGCGATGTCATTGCCAGAGGGAAACCCGAACAGATCCAGCATGATGAAAAGGTGATTGCTGCCTACCTGGGTACGGACGAAAGCGAGGTGACCCTATGACCGAACCGCTGCTGGCATTTCGCAAGGTGGATGTGTTCTACGGTGCCATTCAGGCGCTGAAGCAGGTCTCCCTGGAGGTCAATAAAGGTGAGACCGTGGCGCTGATTGGCGCTAACGGCGCGGGTAAATCCACATTGCTGATGTCTATCTTTGGCCAGCCGCGCATCCGGAGCGGGCAGATTCTGTTCAGTGGTGACGACATTAGCCATCAATCCACCCACTACGTCGCCTCCGGCGGCATTGCGCAGGCGCCTGAAGGCCGGCGTGTCTTCCCGGATATGACCGTCGAAGAGAACCTGCTGATGGGAACCATCCCCATCGGCAATCGGTTTGCGGCTGAAGATATGCAAACCATGTTCGACCTGTTCCCTCGCCTCAAGGAGAGGCGCAAGCAGCGCGCGATGACCATGTCCGGCGGGGAACAGCAGATGCTGGCGATCGCCCGGGCGCTGATGAGCCGTCCCAGGCTGCTGTTGCTGGATGAACCGAGCCTGGGCTTAGCGCCGATAGTGGTGAAACAGATCTTCCAGACGCTGCGCGAGCTGGCCCGCAACGGCATGACCATTTTTCTGGTGGAGCAGAATGCGCACCATGCGTTGAAGCTTTCCGACCGCGGATATGTGATGGTTAACGGGCAGATCCGGTTGAGCGGCAGCGGCGAGGAGCTGCTGGGAAATCAGGAGGTGAGGAAGGCGTATTTGGGTGGATATTAAAACGCCCGCGATAGCGGGCATAAAGATGCCGTATGGATTAACCAAACACCATTATCCAAACAGATAGTGGTTTAATTCCGATCACCCTTATTTACAAAAAACTGCAACTTACAGGCGTAATGTTTCCCTTGTTAACCATTAAGTCTATAAGGGATTAAATTATGTGGAGTGCCCATAAAGCCGCAGTTTATGCCCGCCAGCATGCGGGCGAGCATAGCCAGAAAAGATGTGCAGAATTTGTTTCAAAAGCCATTCGCGCTGGCGGTGCTAATCTGCAGAACACACATTATGCTAAGGATATGAAAAGCAATTTGATTTTGGCTGGCTTCCATCAGATTTACGGCGAGCCTGTTGAGGGTGACGTGGCAGTGATCCAGCCTACAGCCCACCCCCCCTATGGCCATGCATGCATCTTTGCGTCTGGTACTCTGATTTTGTTCAGCGAACAATGTATCCGGGAAAAGAATACCGGGAAGTAAAGCCAGTGTATGCAATATACAGGCATGACTAACATGAAAAAAATAATTCTTGCTGCCCTGCTTCTGCCCACTCTCGTATCAGCTGCACAGAAGCTACCCCCTGAGGCATCCGCCGCCCTTCAGTTTAATAAGTGGTACATCTCGCAGATTCTTAGTGGGAAAGAGCCAATAAAAAACTATGAAGCGCTGAGCCGATACGTTACCCGCGAAACAATCAGCAAGCTCAAAGCCATGGATAAGCTGGATCCGGATGAATATGACGTGCCTGACGTCGATATGTTCATAAAGGCCCAGGGATATGATGATGACTGGGGCATCGTCAGTGCGCGGGCATTAGATTACGATGCCGCATGCATGCAGGTGTATATATCATTCGGCAAAAAGCGGGATCACACCGTGATTGACTGCATGGTCAAAGAAAATGGCGCATGGAAAGTTCAGTCCGTGGCAAGCGTGAATATTTCTGACAACCTGAGCGCAGAATGATATCGGCGATATGACAGGGGTACTGATGCAATGCATCTTCGCGAATCCCTGTCGTATCGCCGACAAATACACCTTCGCTCTGGATAACTGAATAATAACAATGATGCAAGAAAGTGGATTTCAGGCACAAAAAAACCACCTTTCGGTGGTTTCACGACACTGCTTATTGCTTTGATTATTCTTTGTTTCCCATGGTACCCGGAGTGGGACTTGAACCCACACAGCGCGAACGCCGAGGGATTTTAAATCCCTTGTGTCTACCGATTCCACCATCCGGGCTCGGGAAGAAAGTGGAGGCGCGTTCCGGAGTCGAACCGGACTAGACGGATTTGCAATCCGCTACATAACCGCTTTGCTAACGCGCCGTAAAACTTTTCTAACTGACACCCGCAATTGCGCATGTCTTTAATCTGGAGCGGGAAACGAGACTCGAACTCGCGACCCCGACCTTGGCAAGGTCGTGCTCTACCAACTGAGCTATTCCCGCATGTTATCAAGTTAACTGCTAACCACTTGATTTCATTATCGTCCGGCTTGCTGTGCCGCCGTTCGATGCGTTGCATTCTACTGATATGACGTGATGAGTCAACGTTATTTTTTGCTTGTCTGGATTGTTTGCTGAAAATTACGGCGAAACGATCACTGATCAAGCAAATCCCCGCGCGCAGCGTTCAAATATTGCAGCATTGACCACAGCGTCAGCACCGCCGCGACCCACAGGAGGCCAATCCCCGCCCACTCAACCCAGGCGTTCGGACGCCAGAGCATCCACACCAGCGAGGCCATCTGCGCGGTGGTTTTCACTTTACCAATCCAGGATACCGCCACGCTGCTGCGTTTCCCCAGCTCCGCCATCCACTCACGCAACGCAGAGATGATGATCTCACGGCCAATCATAGTCGCGGCGGGCAGCGTCACCCACCAGGTATGATAGTGCTCAGCCACCAGCACCATCGCGATCGCGACCATCACTTTATCCGCTACCGGATCGAGAAAGGCGCCGAAACGGGTGCTCTGGTTCCAGCGGCGCGCCAGATAGCCATCAAACCAGTCAGTTACCGCTGCAATAAGGAAGATCAATGCGCAGGCGAACGGTGCCCAGACGACCGGCAGGTAAAACGCCAGCACAAAGAACGGAATGAGTACAACACGAAAGAGAGTGAGCAACGTAGGGATATTATATTGCATAGTGACGGTAACTATTTGTTGTCAGTAAAATTTAGCTCTATGTTGCTACAGAGCCCTCAATGTTTCAACGAGTAGTAGATCTTTTCTGCCAGCCCTTGCGAAATACCCGGCACTTTTGCAATTTCCTCCATACTGGCGTTGAGTAATCCTTGCAATCCGCCCATATACTTCAGCAGCATCTGGCGGCGTTTTGGCCCAACGCCCTCAATAGTCTCAAGCGTGCTCGTGTTTTTGACCTTCGCCCGTTTTTTGCGGTGGCCGCTGATGGCATGGTCGTGCGACTCATCGCGAATATGCTGGATGACGTGCAGCGCCGGGGAGTCCGGCGGCAGGCTGAAGCCCTCACCTTCCGGCTCAAAAAACAGCGTTTCCAGACCGGCCTTACGATCGGCCCCTTTTGCCACGCCTAACAGCAGCGGATGGTTTTTGTCCCACTCAACGTCGAGCGACTCGAATACCGCTTTCGCCTGACCTAACTGCCCTTTCCCACCGTCGATAAGAATCACGTCCGGGATCTTGCTCTCTTCAATCGCTTTACCGTAGCGACGGCGCAGCACCTGATTCATGGCAGCATAGTCGTCACCCGGCGTGATGCCGGTGATGTTATAGCGGCGATACTCGGCGCGCAGCGGGCCGTTGGCGTCAAATACCACGCAGGACGCCACCGTCTGCTCACCCATCGTATGGCTGATATCGAAACATTCCATTCGCTTCACTTCCGGCAACTTCAGGAGCGTCGCCAGCGCGGTTAGACGCTGGCTAACCGTCGATTGCTGGGACAGTTTAGTGGTGAGCGCCGTCGCCGCGTTGGTCCGCGCCAGCTTCAGATAGCGTGCACGGTCGCCGCGCGGTTTGGTTTGAACATTGACCCGACGCCCGGCCAGTTCGGAAAGCGAATCGGCCAGCAGGGTTTTGTCATCAAGGCTAAAATCGAGCAGGATCTCCGAGGGCAGCGTACGCATCTGGCTGCCCTGAAGATAAAACTGGCCAACAAAGGTTTCCACCACTTCACCCAGCTCGGTGCCGCCAGGCACCTTCGGGAAATAGCTGCGGCTGCCGAGCACTTTGCCCTGGCGAATAAATAGCACATGCACGCAGGCCATGCCGGCGTCGAAGGCCACGCCGATAACGTCGAGATCGTCGCCGGTATTTGAGACAAACTGTTTCTCAGTGACTCTGCGCACCGCCTGGATCTGGTCGCGGATCCGCGCAGCCTCTTCAAACTCAAGTGCGGCGCTGGCTTTTTCCATTCTGGCGATCAGCTGGGTTAAAACCTGATCGTCTTTTCCAGCTAAGAACAGGCGTACGTATTCTACCTGCTGCGCATACTCGTCTTCACTGACCAGCCCGGCAACACAGGGGCCAAGGCAACGCCCAATCTGGTACTGTAAACACGGGCGCGAGCGGTTGCGGTAGACGCTGTTTTCACACTGGCGGATCGGGAAGATTTTTTGCAGCAGCGCCAGCGTCTCCCGCACGGCATAGCCATTCGGGAAGGGGCCGAAATATTCCCCTTTCGCGTGTTTTGCGCCGCGGTGCATCGCCAGACGCGGATGGGTGTCGCCACTCAGAAAAATAAACGGATAGGATTTGTCGTCCCGCAGCAGCACGTTATAGCGCGGCTGGTAGAGCTTAATATAGTTGTGCTCAAGCAGCAGCGCTTCCGTCTCGGTATGCGTCACGGTGACATCAATATTCTGAATGAGTGAGACCAGCGCTTCGGTCTTACGGGAGGCAAGGTTACTGCGGAAATAGCTGGAAAGACGCTTTTTAAGATCTTTGGCCTTCCCCACATAGATAACCGTACCGCCAGCGTCATACATCCGATAGACGCCTGGCTGGCTGGTTACGGTTTTCAGAAATGCTTTTGAATCGAATACATCACTCACTGACTTAACAACGTCTCCGCGTTACATAAACCGTGCCGGATGGCCAGATGAGTCAGTTCAACATCACCATGAATGTTCAGTTTACTGAACATACGATAACGATAGCTGTTGACCGTTTTCGGGCTGAGATTCAGCTGCTCTGAGATCTCATTCACTTTCTGACCCTTGGTGATCATCAGCATAATCTGCAATTCACGCTCAGACAAACTGGCAAACGGTGATTCCGTTTTCTCGGGTTCGATCTGGCTCAGCGCCATCTGCTGCGCAATGTCGGAGGCAATGTAACGCTGCCCGGCAAATACAGAACGGATAGCATTGACGACCTCCTGCGGTGCGGCGCCTTTGCTCAGGTAACCGGCTGCCCCCGCCTGCATCACCTTCGCGGGAAGCGGATTTTCAGTATGCACGGTCAGCATGATGACTTTTGTATCAACAAAGGTACGCGCGATTTTGCGTGTTGCCTCAAGGCCACCGATACCGGGCATATTCATATCCATCAGCACCACATCGGCCGAGTTTGTGCGGCACCATTTTACGGCATCTTCCCCACAGCACGCCTCACCGGCAACTTTTATACCTTTAATATCTTCAAGAATGCGTCGTATCCCTGCGCGCACCAGTTCGTGGTCATCAACAAGAAGGACGTTGATCAAAGGAAATGTCTCCAGAATAGGGATAACGCTACTGAGTGATAATTTGGCTTATATTAACGGTTTTCATCACAAGATTAAAACGTTAAAAAATCGGCTATTCGATTTTGCTCTCGTTTTTGGAAATTAGCCTGTACAGTCGATGGAAAGAGAGCCCTTGCCATCAGAGCTTTTGCGGCAATTTTTAAGCATCTGTATTCAAAAAGTTACAAAAAGCATGCACGCTTTCCTCGCGGAAAAACTGTTCTCAATTTTTGTAACAATAATTAACGGCAAGTAAACCAGGCGCAAACAATTAATAGCCGTACCAGAACATCAGTTTACCGGCTGGCTCTGTTTACGCAAATAAACACTGGCGTAAAAGTACGAAAAACAACCGCTGCATTTTTTGCTGCAGCTTGTGGTATACTCCGCCGCCTTGACTTTCGTCGTCGCGCTTTAGCGCCGTTTAATAATGAGGAAAATAAATGAGCACACCTGAATTTGCCACTGCGGAGAATAACCAGGAACTGGCACAGGAAGTAAACTGCCTGAAAGCGCTGCTAACGCTGATGCTGCAGGCGATGGGCCAGGCTGATGCTGGTCGTGTGATCATTAAAATGGAAAAACAAATCGCGCAGATGGAAGACCAGGCGGAATCGGCCGTATTTGCTAACACCGTTAAGCAAATCAAACAAGCGTACCGCCAGTAACAAAAAACGGCTGGATGCAGTGCATTCAGCCGTCCACTCGTCTGTCACGCAGAACGTACTCTCTAATCAGATCAGTCCCGTAGCCGCCGCATAACAGGCAATCTGCGTCTTGTTTGGCGCATTAAATTTTTTCTGCATATTCTTCTGATGGAAGTTAACCGTATTCTCTGAAATAGAGAGAATGATCGCTATTTCCGCCGACGTCTTCCCTTCCGCGGTCCATTTCAAAATTTCTCGTTCGCGTTTGCTGAATTTCATCTCAGGCGGCATAACCATCTTATCTTCAAAACGCAGCAGCGCGGTTAATGCCATTTGCACCAGCATCTGCAGCCGCAGCTCTATTTCCTCGCCGGCAAACGATCCTTCCTGTGCGCGAGTACGGGAAACTGAGAGGAAGCCGAGCGCATGATTAGGCAGCATCAGACACTGAGTTATTCCCGAACGTAGACCGAAGTCCTGCGCCCTATGCCATAATTCCTGAGCATCCGCAAATAATTCGTCCGTCCAGGGTAAATGCCCCTGAATGAAATTCTCCGGCTTTAGCACCGGATCGATGGTGAAATAGTTCTCTGATTGATATTGCGCCAGCCACTGTTGCGGATAAGTGGCATGCACAGCAATTTTAGGCCGCGTAAACGGCACCGGATGGCGCACACAGAGTGAGTAATAATCGAATTCCAGCGCCTGAGTTTGTCGCTGAAGTTCATGATATACCTCGGCGGCACAGGTCAATTCCTGAAACCGCAGGGAGCAATCCCGTCGCCAGGTGAAAAAGTCTGAATCCTTCATACTTACTAAAAGAAGCCTCTGAAAAGATAATCATTATTATGGTGAATATAACCTAACACATAAAACTTATTTCTAACTACAAAATATCGGCACTAGCACAATTAACTGTGCTATGGATAAAGATTATTCTGTGCGGGTAGAATAAAAGAACACCGTTTAAGGCGAAGAGCGAGAATAATTTGCTCCAGAAGAACTTTCTGGAGCAAATGAGTACATAAATGCTACTGCATAAGGAATTTTTCCAGGAACTGACGGGTTCGCGGCTGCTGGGGGTTAGCAAATAAGCTTTTCGCCGGTCCCTGCTCCACAATCCGCCCCTGGTCCATAAAGATGGCTCTGTCCGCCACGTCGCGCGCAAAGCTCATTTCATGGGTCACGATAACCATCGTGCGTTTTTCCTGCGCCAGCTGGCGGATGGTGTTCAGCACCTCACCCACCAGTTCTGGATCGAGCGCGGAGGTCGGTTCATCAAACAGGATCACGTCAGGGCGCATCGCCAGCGCGCGCGCGATGGCCACGCGCTGCTGCTGCCCGCCCGACAGGCGGCGCGGATAGCTGGTCTCTTTCCCTGCCAGCCCGACTTTGGCGAGCAACTCGCGGGCGCGTGCCATCGCTTCCTCTTTGGGCTCACCTTTTACAATGACCGGTCCTTCAATAATATTTTCCAGCACCGTGCGGTGCGGGAATAGATTGAAGCTCTGGAACACAAAGCCGACATGCTGACGCAGGCGGCGAATCAACCCTTTCTGCTGGCTGATGGATTTACCGGTATCAATCGTTATCTCCCCAACCCGAATGGTGCCCCCTTCCGGCTGCTCAAGCAGGTTGATACTGCGCAGCAGCGTGGTTTTCCCCGACCCGCTCGGGCCAATAATCGCCACGACTTCTCCCTGCTCAACTTCCAGGTCGATGCCGTGGAGCACCGTTTGCCCGTGGAATTTTTTCACCAGGTTTTTGACGTCAATTGCACTCATTTTGGATCACGCTCCTGGCGGTTAAGCTGGTTTTCAAAGTAGTTTTGCAGAGCAGACAACACCGTCGCCATCACCCAGTAGATCAGCGAGGCGGCCAGATACATGGTGAAAACTTCAAGGGTGCGCGAGGTAATGAGCTGCGCCTGACGGAACAGCTCCGGCACCTGAATGGTTGCCGCCAGAGAGGTATCTTTCACCAGGCTGATGAAGCTGTTGCTCAGCGGCGGAAGCGCTACCCGCGCCGCCTGCGGCAGAATGGCGCGTCGCAGCGTCTGCCACGGCGTCATCCCGATACTGGCCGCCGCTTCCCACTGGCCTTTATCAATCGACGAGATCGCCGCGCGCAGGGTTTCGGAGGTATAGGCCGCCGTGTTAAGCGACAGGCCAATCATCGCCGCCGGGATCGGATCCAGCTCGATGCCGAACTGCGGTAAACCGTAGTAGATCATAAAGAGCTGAGCGATAAGCGGCGTACCGCGAAACACGGAAATATAAAAGCGCGCCAGCCAGCGTACCGGCAGGATGGGCGACATGCGCATTAAGGCCAGTACAAAGCCCAGCACAAGACCGAAGAACATCCCGCCGATACTGAGCTGTAGCGTGAATACCGCACCTTTCAGCAGGAATGGCAGGGAATCAATAACCAGTTGAATACTTTCTTGCATTATTATTTTTCGACCTGATTTTTAGACATGAGGATGATAAGCAAACAGCGCGGGCGCCCCGCCGGTGTGCACAAATAAAATCGGCCCTTCATCCTTAAAGCGTTTCTGCGCAATGCCATCGATAAGCCCGGCCATCGCTTTACCCGTATAGACCGGATCGAGCAGTATACCTTCAAGGCGCGCCAGCAGCTTAACGGCTTCCATCCCCTCTTCATTAGGCGTGCCGTAGCCCGGCGCAAAATAGTCATCCCAGAGCAGGATCTCGGCCCTGGCCTTCAGCTCCAGCTGCTCTGCCACCGCCTGTTGCAGCGCCACTACTTTTGGCTTCTGGTCCGCGACGCTGCGGGAAACCGTCACGCCAATCAGCTCGACATCCGGCAGAAGCTGTTCCAGCCCCACCGCCAGCCCGGCATGCGTGCCCGCGCTTCCGGAGGCGACAACGACCGACGAGAGGCTAACGGCGCCCTCGCACTGCTGGGCGATTTCCAGCGCGCTTTCCACATAGCCCAGCGCGCCCAGCGCGTTCGAACCGCCGACGGGAATAACGTAGGGGCGGAAACCCTGCGCTTCCAGACGCGTGGCCAGATCGTCGAGCTGCGCGGTTGGGTCGGTCAACGCATCCACCATCTCCACCTGCACGTTAAACAGATCCAGCAGCAGACGATTACCGTTGGTGAGATAGTTTTCCGCCCGCGTGCCAATCGGGTTTTCCAGCAACGCCACGCAGTGAAGCCCGAGCTTTGCCGCCACGGCGGCCGTCTGACGAACATGGTTAGACTGAATGGCCCCGGCAGTAATAAGCGTATCCGCGCCTTCGCGCAGCGCGTCAGCCGCCAGAAACTCCAGCTTGCGCAGCTTATTGCCCCCCATCGCCATCGGCGTCACGTCATCGCGCTTAATAAAAATATCGCGTCCCAGATAATCAGAAAATCGCGGCAGGTACTCCAGCGGCGTCGGCGCACCGATAAATTCCAGACGGGGAAAGCGCGTTAAATTCTGTAGTGACATGGACTCTCCGGTAACTCAGACAAAATGTGATATTTTTCATTATGCACGCAGACGCGTAAGAAATAAAAAAGGCGCTTTTAAAAGCGCCTTTTTTCCAGGTCACCAACTTATTTGGTGACGTCGGCCCCGAACCACTTCTCAGACAGCGCCTTCAGGCTGCCGTCTTTCTGCATATCAGCAATCGCGGAATCAATGGCTTTCACCAGATCCTCGTTGCCTTTACGGACGGCCACGCCGGATTCCTGACGAGAGAACGCATCACCCGCTACTGCCAGGGTATTATTGGTTTTCTTCACCAGATCCAAAGCGGCCAGACGGTCAACCAGAATGGCGTCGATACGGCCTACGCGCAGGTCCTGATATTTCGTCGGGTCATCATCATAGGTGCGGATGTCCACGCCCTGAACGTTCTGGCGCAGCCACTCTTCGTAGTTAGTTCCCAGACCGACGCCGACTTTTTTGCCTTTCAGATCGGCAGCGGATTTAATGGAGCCTTCGTTACCTTTCTTCACCAGCGCCTGAATACCGGAAACGGTGTACGGCGTGGAGAAGTCATACTTCTTCTTACGCTCGTCAGAAATGGTCACCTGGTTAATCACCACGTCAATGCGTTTTGAATCCAGTGACGCCAGCATACCGTCCCATTTGGTCGGTTTCAGGGAGGCTTTAACGCCGAGGTGCTTCGCCAGTTCTTCTGCAAATTCCACTTCAAAACCGGTCAGCTTGCCGTCATCGCCCTGGAAGCTGAAGGGAGGATAGGTTCCTTCCAGCCCGACCAGCAGCGTACCGCGCTCTTTTACTTTATTCAGCAGGTTTTCTGCAGCGAACGTTTTCACGCTCATGCCCGCAACCAGCGCGACGGCCATAACACCCATCAGCGCCTGACGACCCAGAAGTGCAAATTTCATAAATACCCCGATATAGTGGAATTTTTACGTAGTGTAGAGAAATCGCCTGCAACGTCAAAGGCGACTGCGCTACATCTTATTCTTTTTTAATATATATCAGAAGTTGTTCCGGCGAGCGCTTTCTGCTTCGCGGAACCCGGCATTTGCACCTTATATTGCGCATACTTGCGCAGCGCAATACGGTAGTTGTTGGTGCTGGTTGCAGGCAGCCACGGCTCCAGATTTTCATCCAGGTAACCGGTCTTCAGCAGATCGCGAGAGATATTGTTAACGCTCAGATGCTGCCCAAGACGGCGCAGGCGAACCACATATTCGCGCACGGTGCCGTGGCTCATCTCCGTTTGTTCAAACAGGAATTGCTTGAAGCCGATGATATCAAAGAAGTCGCTTTGCTCTTTGCAGTGGAGATCGCCACAGAAACGGCAAAGCGCCACCCACTCTTTTTGCTCTTCGAGCCACGCGGCTTCATCCATTAACGTGTCGAGGCGAGAGATAGCGATTTTATTCACGATCTCGCCGCGGCGAACCAGCGTGATACGATCGAGTAATTTGTTACAGTGGGCGCAATGCGTCTGGCTGTGTTTAAAGTCTTTCAGGTAGCGGCTTAAAGGCCGTCTTTTAGATTGCTGCACCGTCATGATAACTCCTGGTTGTCAATACGTTGTGCGGCATTTTTCGGGTGATTGGATCACCTATAACTTACCCAGTTTGGTTCGTAAGCGTTTAATGGCCTGGCTGTGCAGCTGGCTAACCCGCGACTCCCCCACCTCCAGAACCGCGCCAATCTCTTTGAGATTAAGCTCTTCCTGGTAATAAAGGGTCAACACCAGCTGTTCGCGCTCGGGCAGAGCTTCAATCGCTTCCATTACGCGCTGGCGTAAATTCCCTTCCATTAAATGGTGTAACGGGTTTTCCTGCTGGTGCTCGTCCGTCACCAGCTCGATGCTATCGCCATGCTCTTCGCGCCACTCGTCATAGGAGAAGAGTTGGCTATTATTGGTATCGAGCAACATCTGACGATACTCTTCAACAGCAATACCAAGACGTTCCGCCACTTCGATTTCCGTTGCGTTGCGTCCCAGTTCCTGTTCCAGCTGTCCCATCGCATGCGCCACTTCGCGCGCGTTGCGGCGAACGCTGCGCGGCACCCAGTCGCGGCTGCGCAGCTCGTCCAGCATCGCACCACGAATACGCTGAACTGCGTAAGTCGTAAATGCCGTTCCTTGCAGAGCGTCGTATCGGTCAACTGCATTCAATAACCCGATACCGCCCGCCTGTAGCAGATCGTCAAGTTCCACGCTCGCCGGCAAACGCACCTGGAGGCGCAATGCTTCGTGACGCACCAGCGGGACATAACGCTGCCACAGCGAGTGTTTATCCATTACACCTTCAGCGGTATAGAGTGAATTCACGATAAACAGCCCTGCGTTAGTTGAGTTATCGGCATGATTATCCGATTCTGCAGGGCGTTCAATTGGATGAATAATGGGTGAAATGAGGGGTTATTTTGAGATTAGAACAGGAAATTCTGCAGCCAGTCGTTTTTCTACTACTGGCGTGCTGAATGTTTTATTGTGCCCTTAAGTCTTTAACTGCATATTTGCTATGGATTTTTTCCAGTATCCGGGTAACTTTCTTTGTGTTCTCAATAGTAATATCTGCAGGCACGAAACCACGCTTTTGTTTAAACCGTTGCAAAGCAACTGTAACTATTGCTCTGAAAGTGAGCTCGCCTGAAATTGTAGATTGCTGAGTGCTCCATCCCTCATCGCCAATATAGTCTTGTGAATCTGCTATATCTGCAAAATAACCGAACGGAGGATGCATGCCGGCATCTATGACTGCAATGGTATGGTCAACATGTTCAAGCGCATTATAGAAACGTTCGTCCATGAGCCCCACCGTATCAAGCGCCAGCGAGGTATAGTAGCTAAATGCCCCGACACAGGAAGGGAACATAAATAGTTTTTCCCCGGCATAATCGCAGCGCATCCGTACGAGTGGCTGCCCCTGCTGATTAACATTCAGTAACCCATGCTGACTAAAATTGAAGTGTTGTACCCCTGTGAGGCGGGACATTTCAATGTAGCGATGAAAAACATCATTCCGTTTGACAAACAAGTCATCCTCAATGAGGAAATAGTGATCAACGCCCTTTTCTCGCAGGTAAGATAGCGCCCTATTTTTGCTGCACCCTACCCCAAGATTCTCTTCATTCAAAACATAGTGGCAATCCAGACCTGAATACTCAGGGAAATGTTGTCCATCATTAATAATGACCAGTTCATCAATATATTGGCGCGGAAGAGAGTTTAATAATTTAAGCAAACCGTCTTTACGGTTATAAGTGACGATCCCCACACCAATTTTTTCACCCTGATACATACATCATTTACCTATTCTTCGTTTCAGACACCGCCAGTTTCTGGCGCTCCTCCGCCCGGGTACAAGCATTAGCCTATCCAGGCGCGCTGCCAATCATCCAAACCGCCCTCTCTTAACATCCAGTCGCGATGCACAGCTTTGCGCAGTTCTTCACCAGCCTTCTCGAGCGCATTCCAGTCGTGAATGTATTCACGAACAGCAGCTATCCACGCATTAGGCGTATTTTTTACCCGATGAACGGGGAGGCCACAGCGATAAGGCTCGATATCCGTGCAGATAATAGGGAATCCGCAACTTCCCAGTTCTAAGAGACGAAGATTACTTTTACATTCGTTAAATCGATTCTGTTCGAGCGGGACCAATGCAAGATCAAGATCAAGTTCACTCAACTTTTGTGGATAATGCTCAAAAGGCACAGGTAAATGGAATTCGCACACGACACCCTCTGGCTTCATCCCCATAAACACCCATTCCACTTCATCTTTTAATTCAGAAATGATCGGTAATAATATTTCGAGATCGCCCGTATGACTCGCCCCCCCCGCCCAACCTACCCGCGGCTTTTTACCGCGGCGTTTTGCGGACTTGAGGTTCCCCCACAGTTCTATATCCAGGCGATTTTTTGCCACGCGGATATCCGAATGAAAACGAGAATAGGCTTCAGCCAGCGGCTCAGTTGACACGACAACCCAGTCAGCCAGGGCCAGAGCCGAGGTCAGTCGATTCTGGATGTCTTTTGGTACATTCTCCCTGAAGATATTTTTCTCAGGGACGTCTAAATAGTAATCATCAAATTCCATAATAATTTTGGCATTACAGACCTGACGATAGCGTTGTACTGTCCGGGGAATATCATCGGCGATAGGCACTTCAAGAATCAGGCGATCGGGCTGAAACTGCGCTACTTCCATCACCGTGGGCAGGCCGAGGATCAATCCGCCATCAGCCTTCAACTCTTGCTGAAGCGCATGAAGAGGTTTAATGACGCGATAATTACCGCATCCTGTCCAGTTAATGTGGGTCCCCATGATTACAGGTAACGGCTTTCCTGGCAGCGCATGCGGTAAGCGCGACATACGGGTATTCAGGCTGAATGTCGACCCGAGACGATTCATATTTGGATTGTAATAAGGATCACGCGCCAGTTCTGCTCCCCATTTCTCCAACAGCGCATCACTGCATGCTTCATCCGCATGAGTAGCGACTGCAAATTTTTCTGGGAACAAACGCGAAGCTCCGCCAAGGTGCTTAACTCGGCTAAACGGTGTCCACAGGGTAATATACCCTTGCGCTTTCGCTTTTAATGCCAAATCAACGTCAGCGTAGTAGATCGGGAAATTCTCTTCATCGAATCCGCCAAGCTCATCAAATACATCTTTACGCACCATCATGCATGCTGCACTTACTGCATGAGCGCCCCGAGGGATCTTCAGTCGGCTAAGGAAGCCACTGTCATCCGGAGAGCTCCCTTTCCCGCAGACAACCACGCCGTCATTGATGCCTGTAATATACCCACCATGCTCCAGCGTACCATCCGGATATTCAAGTTTACTCCCGACAATACCGACTTCCGGGCGTTGAGTGAGTTCGAGTAAAGCCCCCATCCAGTTGGCATCATGAATTTCAACATCATTGTTCATGAACAACAGGTACTCACCTGTTGCATAACGGCTAGCGTAGTTGTTGATAGCAGCAAAGTTGAACGCAGTATCCCAGCGCAGAACTCTAATTTGCGTCAGTTGCATCGACTCTAGTTGATCCAGGTACCTTCTCGCATCCTCATCAGTTGAACCATTATCAACAATGATGATTTCATACTGATGGTACGCGGTTTTTTCCATCAAAGAATCAATACAGCGCTGGAGCAACATCAGACGGTCCCTGGTCGGAATAATCACCGACACCTTCGCAATAGCGGGAAGTTGATACGTCACGAACTGGACGCCAGGTTCTTCGCCGGACGCGATCGTTGCATGTATGCCGCAGCGTGAGAGATGTGCGGCAGTGATGATTTTCATTTCATCAGTGATAGCGGGGTTTTTACACCATTCGCTCATACTGATGGCTCTTGCGATCAGCGCCTCAGGAATATGACCGACCGCGAACGGTCCTTTTTCTTCAATTAATTTCCAGCAAAGATCGATATGACTGAGATACAAAAAGTCTGGATTAAATCCATTGTGGCGACGTAATGCATCTGTCGAAATAAAGACACTGGAGCCGATATAAGGATGCGCACGCAACATATCTATATCGCATTCCGGCTTAAGAATTAAGCCATCTTCCTTATCATTACGGATAACGAGTTCATCAAAATACCAAAACGCCTTCTGCGGATCCCGCATGGTAAATTCGGCACAGGTAAGTAGTGCATGCTCTTCCAGGGTATCGCCCGCCTCCATAATGAGCAAATTAGCGGATGCGATCCCGTCCACCGCCAGATTCAGATCGCCCACGAAGCGTATTGTCGAATCGCCAGTAATAGAATGCGATGGATGCTTTCCTACGACGATGAGTGAATCGGCACTTAATGTCTGGCTATTAACAGAGCTTAAACTCGCACGCAGCTTATCACGGTCGCCTTCACGATCGATGATTATGACCGAAATACTGGCGCAGGCAGGGAAAGACTGAAGCAACGTGCCTATAATTGCGGAACGCAATGGCGTCGGTTTTCTTTCATTCATCCAGCTACTGACTGATCGCGTTGTTTCTTCGCCGAAACTGTCCATAACCTTGCGATGAAACTCGAGATTGCGGTGCTGTTCTTGCGAAATTTTTAATACTTTTGGCGCAGGCAGACGATCGAATATACGTTCAACGCAGGCGTCTAAAGAAAGCTGCGCGTTTGCTTCAGCCCGGTATTCCCAAGCCCAGTGGGCTGCTTGCGGGTAACCGTCAAGGATCTCTTTTATCCAGCGGTTACGGTTAACGATTTTGGGAGCACCTGTCAGTGCAAAGTGATAATCACTGCGTTCCAGCAGATTTGCTTCTGTCAGATAACCGTGTGAGGAAATACCATCTGATATCACAACTGGTAGCCCCATGCCCATGGCAAGTACAACTCGGGCTTCATCACCAATGATAAGCTGATATTGTGACAGCAACTCTGGCGTTACAGGACCAGGCGCAGAGTCGAGATTATAGTAATCCAGTTCAATATTTCTGGACTGGAATGACTCGATGAGCTCAGCTAAATTTTTATTATACCCAGTGGAGATCAGTAGTGCTTTTTCGAACTTATCAGTGAAGACGCCTGTGGCAGACGCAAATTGATTATTAATTGTGAGCGGGAAAATCTTGATCCGCGGTTGTTTAATTCCCTTTTCAACTAAGCGGACATAACTGGCGGTAGAGCAGGCAAAACTGGTGCTGGAAAGCACATTTTCCACATCAGCGCCGTAGGGTAAATCATAATCAGCATAACTGTAAAAGTGATGGAAGAAGATTCTGGAAACCCAGTCTCCTTGCATAAAAATGGTGTTCAGCTCGGCGGGAATATAGCCGTTAAATATCCACATCAGATCGTAGAAAGCGTGCAACTTACCATCGGGTTGTTCCAACAAGCGAATGGTTTTATTTGCATTTATAACATTCAAATTGTTGAGCCAATACCGACCCGTGGTTTTGGCAAAAACATCGACCTGCCAGTTGTGACGATGAAAATATTCTATCAGATCAAAAAAGATACTCTCGTGTTGACCGTAGTGTTCAAACCTGTCAATGGTAAGTAAAATTTTGCGCATAATATTTTCAAGTCTATCAACATTTAAGTGGAGTTGGGCAATATAACAAAAACCCGGCAACGCCGGGTTTTTGAATATCAAGGGCGTAAGAATTAACGCAGCAGAGACAGCATAGACTGTGGAACCTGGTTTGCCTGAGACAGAACAGAAGTACCAGCCTGTTGCAGGATCTGTGCACGTGACATGTTAGACACTTCGGTTGCGTAGTCAGCATCCTGGATACGAGACTGTGCTGCAGACAAGTTAGTTACTGAGTTGTTCAGGTTGTTAACGGTAGATTCGAAACGGTTCTGCATTGCACCCAGGTTGCTACGCGCACCGTCGATACCTTTAAGTGCAGTATCAACTGCGTCAATAACAGCTTTTGCAGTGGCGTTGTCGCTGATAGATGCCGTGCCGCCGGACAGGGCAGTACCGGATGCCAGAGAGCTGAGCTTAGCATTGATCAGAGAGTCAGAACCGATGCTGATGGTATCGCCAGCTTTGGTGTTTGCACCAACCTGAATGGTTACGCCGCCGCTCTGAGAACCATCCAGCAGGTTTTTACCGTTGAAGTTTGCAGCACCTGCGATACGGTCGATTTCAGACAGACGCTGGTTGATCTCGGTGTTGATGGAGGTCATGTCAGTGTCTTGGTTGGTGCCGTTTGCTGCCTGTACAGACAGTTCACGGATACGCTGCAAGTTGGTGTTAATTTCGTTCAGGTTGCCTTCAGCAGTCTGAATCATAGAGATGCCATCGTTGGCGTTACGAGCAGCCTGAGTCATGCCCTTGATCTGAGAATTCATGCGGTTAGCAATCGCCTGACCAGCAGCATCGTCTTTAGCGCTATTGATACGCAGGCCAGAAGACAGACGCTCAATCGCGGTACCCAGAGCAGACTGAGATTTGTTCAGGTTGTTCTGAGTAGACAGGGATAACAGGTTAGTATTGATTACTGACATAATTTAATTCCTTCAAATTGGATTCTAGGGTCGGTGCTTAACACTCACGGCGTCTCTCACCGTCAAAAAGGTTATCGACGAACGTTTTGAAGACTTTAGAATTTTCATTGATTTTTTTTTAACTATTTAATTTTAAAGAAATAATTTTACGTCATCATACCAAAAAAAGAATTATTTATGGCATTCATCCTTGTAGGGCCATACGCAATATCCCAGGGCTGCATCCTTCATACCGTTAACGAAGAGGGTATATGGTAAGGAGAATACCGCTTATTCAACCGATAATTTTCTTAGCTAATGGTTAAACTATTTTCTCATGCCGCCGATAACTAGCTGAAACTACCATTGACTAAAGGAAACAATCTAATGGCAAGTGCAACAATCAGTAGTCTTGGCGTAGGCTCAGGTTTGGATCTACAGACGCTCTACACGAATCTTGAAAACGCTGAAAAAACAAAATTAACGACAATAACGAATCAGCAAACCTCTTATAACGCGCAGCTCAGTGCGTTCAGTAAGCTGCAAAGTGCGATGCAAACACTCAATACCGCCACTGCAGCGCTTTCTAAAACTGATACATGGAACGCAACAGCCGTAGGATCGACCAATAACTCCTTCATGGCAACCACAGCCACGGGCGCAACCGTCGGCAGCTATACCGTTCAGGTCAAAGCGCTGGCAAAAGCGCAGGTACTGACCACTGCCAGCCAGACTAGCGCGACTTCACCGTTGGGCGCGACAACGGGTGCAACCCGTACAATAACCATTGCACAAGCCGGCTCAACAACGCCGCTGACCGTTACACTCGGTGATTCCGATACCTCATTAAATGGAATTGCCAGCGCGATTAACAAAGCGAACGGTAACGTTACGGCTACCGTCGTTAAAGCGAAAGACGGTGACTACACTTTAATGCTGACATCAAAAACATCTGGTACAGCAAATGATATGACGGTGAGCGTCTCGGGTGACAGCACATTACAAAACGTCATTGGCTATGATTCGTCAACTCACACAGGGGTAATGAATCAACAGACGGCATCCCAAAATTCGCAAGTCATTATCAACGACATCACGATTGAGCGTTCAACTAACACGATTAATGATGCCCTACCAGGTATTACCCTGAGCCTTAAAAATGAAAGCACGAGCAGCGAAAACCTAAATATTACCCGTGCTGCTGACACCACACAGAAAGCCATTACTGACTGGGTAACGGCCTATAACGCTTTACAGTCCACCATTACGTCCGTCACTAAATATGTAAAGGTTGATGCCGGTGAGAGTCAGTCCGCAAATAATGGCGCGTTAATTGGTGATAGTACGGTACGTTCGGTGCAGTCGCAGTTACGTGGATTATTAACTGAGGTGCAGTCAGGCTCTTATGCAATCCTGGCTCAGCTTGGCGTGACGCAGGACACCGCAACGGGGGCAGACGGTTCATTAGGCAACCTTAAGGTTGATTCCAACAAATTGAGCAAGGCGTTAACGGATAATCCAGAAGCGGTACAGGAATATTTTGCCGGCGATGGCAAGACAACCGGACTCGCGACACAAATGGGTACGATGCTCACGAATATGTTGAGCACAACGGCGGGCAAAGAAGGGATTATCAAGAATGCTACTGATGGTATTAACACGACGCTGAAAACGCTTGACCAACGCTATGATACGATGGAAGCCAGTATAGAAGCCACAATGGCGCGATATAAAGCGCAATTCACCAATCTGGATACGTTGATGAGCAAAATGAACAATACATCTACCTATCTGAAACAGCAATTCAGTTCTTCCAGCAGTTAAGGAATATCTATGTACTCACAAATTGGTGCGCGTGCATATCAACAAATTGGTCTTGAAAGTGCGGTAATGAGTGCAAATCCGCATCAACTTGTGACCATGCTATTTGACGGGGCACTTAGTGCCCTTGTCCGTGCCCGGCTTTTCCTCAACGAGGGTCGTATTGCCGAAAAAGGTGAAGCACTGTCGAAAGCAATAAATATCATCGACAACGGTTTAAAGGCTGGTTTGAATATGGAGATTGAAGGTCCGCTTTCCGCGAACCTTGCTGCACTGTATGACTATATGATTCGTCGTCTTTTACATGCTAATTTACGTAATGACGAAGGGGCTATCGTCGAAGTTGAGGAATTATTGAATAACATTGCTGACGCGTGGAAACAAATTGGCTCTAATGTCTCCTCTGACCAGGATAATCTTTAATGAACACCCCCAACTCTGTCCTTAGCGCCTGGCAGGCGCTACATAATCTCAGCCTTTCCATGCTTAAGCTGGCTAAAGCCGGTCAGTGGGACGATCTAATCACACATGAAATTACTTATGTTCAACTTATTGAACATATATCGCAGAATCCAATAACATCAGCACCGCGGCCTCACATCGAACAGGCCAGATTATTGCTCGAAAATGTGCTTAAAAATGAAAGTGAACTCAAAGAGTTACTGGCTGTGCGCATGGAAGAGCTCCGCAATCTTATTGATCAAACAGGTAAACAGCAATCCATAACATCTACCTATGGAAAGCTGTCAGGAAATATTCTTTATCCAGAAAGTTTGACCCGCGACACACAATTATGATTTCTTCATCCATACTCCAGAAGTCTGCCATATGGCTTCTGGAGCACGGACGATGAAAAACCCCACCCTGTTACAATGCTTTCACTGGTATTACCCCGCTGGCGGTGAATTGTGGCGAGAAGTCACGGCGTTAGCCCCCAATCTTAATGAAATCGGCATCAACATGATCTGGCTGCCGCCCGCGTATAAAGGGGCTTCCGGCGGGTATTCGGTTGGCTATGACTCTTACGATCTGTTTGACCTCGGCGAGTTTGACCAGAAAGGCAGTATCGCCACGAAATACGGTGACAAAGCG
Organism: Enterobacter cloacae complex sp. P47BA; assembly: GCF_014930485.1. NCBI lineage: Bacteria > Pseudomonadati > Pseudomonadota > Gammaproteobacteria > Enterobacterales > Enterobacteriaceae > Enterobacter > Enterobacter cloacae complex sp. P47BA. The sequence goes on from NZ_JADBRF010000002.1 coordinate 83,606, forward strand.
CAGCTGCTGGAAGCCATCGACGCCCTCAAAAGCAACGACATTGCCGTCCTGCTGGACGTGGTGGTGAACCACAAAATGGGGGCTGATGAGAAAGAGCCTGTCCGCGTGCAGCGCGTGAACGAACAGGACCGTACACAAATTGATGATGAAATCATCGAGTGTGAGGCCTGGACTCGCTACACCTTCCCCGCCCGCGCCGGGCAATATTCGCAGTTTATCTGGGATTACAAATGCTTTAGCGGCGTCGACCATATTGAAAACCCGGATGAAGACGGGATCTTTAAAATCGTCAACGACTACACCGGCGAAGGCTGGAATGACCAGGTCGATGATGAGATGGGTAACTTCGATTACCTGATGGGCGAAAACATCGACTTTCGCAATCACGCCGTCACCGAGGAGATCAACTACTGGGCCCGCTGGGTCATGGAACAGACGCGCTGCGACGGTTTTCGTCTGGACGCCGTCAAGCATATTCCCGCCTGGTTTTACAAAGAGTGGATTGAGCACGTTCAGGAAGTCGCCGACCAGCCGTTGTTTATCGTGGCGGAATACTGGTCTCACGAGGTAGACAAACTGCAGGCCTATATTGACCAGGTCGACGGTAAAACCATGCTGTTTGATGCCCCCCTGCAGATGAAATTCCACGAGGCGTCACGCCAGGGTCGGGATTACGACATGAGCCAGATCTTCACCGGTACGCTGGTGGAGGCTGACCCGTTTCATGCGGTTACCCTTGTGGCTAACCATGACACTCAGCCGTTGCAGGCGCTGGAAGCCCCGGTTGAAGCCTGGTTTAAACCCCTGGCGTATGCGCTGATCCTGCTGCGGGAAAACGGCGTGCCGAGCGTATTTTATCCGGATCTGTTCGGCGCAAGCTATGACGATACGGGAGGCGACGGTGAGAACTATCACATCGACATGCCGGTGATTGAGCAGCTTCACGAGCTTATCCTCGCCCGCCAGCGCTTTGCCCATGGCGTGCAGACGCTGTTTTTTGATCATCCAAACTGCATCGCTTTCAGCCGCAGCGGCACCGATGACGATCCCGGCTGCGTGGTGGTGATGTCGAACGGTGACGACGGGGAGAAGGTGATTTGCCTGGGGGAAAACTACGGCAACAAAACGTGGCGTGATTTTCTCGGCAATCGGGAAGAAACTATCACCACGGCAGCGGATGGCGAAGGCATCTTTACCTGTAAAGGGGGAAGCGTGAGCGTGTGGGTGATTGAGGATGCGTTGTAGAACGGGAAACGTGCGGCCTGATGCCCTCACCCCGTCCCTCTCCCACAGGGAGAGGGCGCAAACACCAAAAACGGCAACGAGGTTGCCGTTTTGCTTTTACCCTTAGGGCAGTTTACTCTCCAGCGGATTCTTGCTCAGGTAATCCGCACATTCCACCGTTGGGCGGTCAACCTTCTCCAACTCCATGCCATCATACTCAAGCGTAGCGCCGTCGCGATCCAGCGGATAGATATCCAGCTTGCGGGTAACGTTGTAATAATTGTCTGAACGCAGCATGATCTTACCCGGCACGGCAATCACGCGTTGCCACTGGCGGCAGTCCAGCGTATCGCCCTCTTCCGTCACCACCAGCGTGGCAATGGCTTCAGGACTGACCAGGCTGCTCTGCGGCCCTTTCGACTGCCAGTATCCTGCCAAGTTTGCCGGGACGGGATGATTGATCACATCTTGATAGTTATCCACCTGGACACACCCGGCAAGGATTATCAGAGCGCCTGTTAATGCTAACTTTTTCATGAAAAATCCAGGTTAGTGAAAAAATTCATTTTGGCATTAAAACGCGCGCAACTCTAGTCAGAACCCTTTATGACATAAGAATTACCTATTGCAGATGACTCTCAGACCTTATGCCACACGTACGACGCGAGTCAGTTGATCATTTTGATCGCGAAGGAAATCAACTTTCGCCTCATTTTTAGGATGGTGAGCCAGATAATCATCAAACTGAATATGTTCTACTGTATATCCCAACTCAAGAATAAAGGTCAGCAATGCCTCACGCTGCTCTTTAAACCACGGTAAGTCCCATGCTTCGAAAGAAAAGGGAGGGAAATTATTATGCTCAAGGAATCCGACGGCACCTTTTAAAACATCCAGTTCCAGGCCTTCGACATCAATCTTCAAAAATCGCGTTTTCTGTTCAAACAGAACATCATCAAGTTTGATAATCTGAACGACATCTTTTTCACCGCTCATCGCCGCCTCTACTCCCGTGTTTGAACGATATTGTTCAATTATGGAAAAACCACCAACGTTATACATTTTATGGTAGTCAGGCACTGGTAACTCAAGTATCCCATTTGCCGCACCAACTCCTTTGTTCAGGGCTGTTACGTTATTGAGACGATTGAGGAAAATATTTCCGCAGAGCTGATAATACACAACCTTTTGTGGTTCAAAAGAATAAATATGGCCATTTTGCTCATTCAGCATGAGTGCTGTAGGTATGGTATACGCCCCCAGATTTGCCCCGAGATCGAACACTATAGGCTTATCAAGCCCTCTGGTGAATTCACCTGTAATAGCAAAAAGCCAGTTTTCCCAGTTGTCCTGAGTAAAGAGGTGATTGGAAATGACATCATTGCCAAAGGTCAGAAAGCTACCTTGTGATGAGTTAACGACGTGAACTCTTGGTAACATAAGTAATCCTATAAACTTTCTTTATAAAAAGAAACTACGTCTGAAATCTCGGTAAGACATTTCTCTGCCTAAACCTGCATCCCCATCACTTCCTGATACGCCGACACCAGTTTGTTACGCACCTGGATCCCCATCTGCAGGGAAACCGAGGCTTTTTGCAAATCGGTCATCACATCATTGAGCGCCACGCCCGGCTCGCCGAGGGTGAACTTCTCCGCCTGCGTACGCGCAGCGGTCTGGGTATCGCTGATACGGTCAAGAGCGGCATGCAGTTGCCCCGCAAAGCTGATGGTCGGCTGCTGTTCTGCCACATTCTGATTACGGGCCGTCATCGCCGTTGCCTGCAACTGACTGATGACCCCTTCAATGCCCTGTATAGCCATGACTCTCCCCTGGATGGTTTTTTACGCGGTCAAGACTAACAGCTTGTCAATAAGATAATGGCGGTAAATAGCGTGAAAAAACCAGGTTATTTGACGCATAGAAAATCCGGAATCGTCAAATAATGGCAGGGCCATCAATATGGAACTTTTGTCGTGTTTGCCGACCCGGGAGTCAGTTTTGTTTCTCTACACGAATAACGTAAACCACCAGGATTTAAGAGGTGCGCAATGAGTGCAACAGCATCGACAGCGCCACAAAATAAATCACTCGAGTGGATGAACCGCCTTCGCGCGAATCCTAAAATCCCGTTGATCGTGGCAGGCGCTGCCGCAATTGCGATCCTTGTAGCGATGGTTTTATGGGCGAAAAGCCCTGATTACCGCACGCTCTACAGCAACCTTTCCGATCAGGATGGCGGCGCCATCGTCACCCAGCTTACCCAGATGAACATCCCGTATCGCTTTGCCGATAATGGCGGTGCGCTTGAGGTACCGGCGGATAAAGTGCACGAGCTGCGTCTGCGCCTGGCACAGCAGGGCCTGCCAAAGGGCGGTGCGGTCGGCTTTGAGCTGCTGGACCAGGAAAAATTCGGCATCAGCCAGTTCAGCGAGCAGGTGAACTACCAGCGTGCGCTGGAAGGCGAGCTGGCCCGCACCATTGAAACGTTAGGCCCGGTAAAGAGTGCCCGCGTGCACCTGGCAATGCCTAAACCCTCTTTATTTGTTCGGGAACAGAAATCCCCTTCAGCTTCCGTTACCGTGAACCTCGAGCCCGGCCGCGCGCTGGACGAAGGGCAAATCAGCGCGGTAACGCATCTCGTCTCCAGCGCCGTCGCCGGCCTGCCGCCGGGTAACGTGACGCTGGTGGATCAAAGCGGACACCTGCTGACGCAATCCAATACCGCCGGGCGTGACCTGAACGACGCGCAGCTGAAATACGCCGCCGACGTTGAAAGCCGTCTCCAGCGCCGCATCGAAGCGATCCTCGGCCCGGTGGTGGGCAACAGCAACGTGCACGCCCAGGTGACCGCGCAGATTGACTTCTCTAATAAAGAACAAACCGAAGAGCAGTACAGCCCGAACGGCGATGCGGCTCAGGCGGTCATGCGTTCACGCCAGATCAACTCCAGCGAACAGATCGGCGGGGCCTACCCTGGCGGCGTGCCGGGCGCGCTCTCTAACCAGCCAGCACCGGCAAACGCGGCGCCGATTTCCACGCCGCCGGCCAACCAGCAGAACGGTCAGCAAAATAATCAGCAGACCACCTCAACGACCAATAACGCCGGTCCGCGCTCCAGCAGCCGTAACGAAACCACGAACTATGAAGTGGACCGGACGATCCGCCACACTAAGCTGAACGTGGGCGATATTCAGCGTCTTTCCGTTGCGGTGGTGGTGAACTACAAAACCCTGCCGGACGGCAAACCGTTGCCGTTAACCGCCGAGCAGATGAAGCAGATTGAAAACCTGACCCGCGAAGCGATGGGCTACTCCGAGAAGCGCGGCGATACCCTCAACGTGGTGAACTCTCCGTTTAACTCGGTTGAAGAGACCGGCGGTGAACTGCCGTTCTGGCAACAGCAGGCGTTTATCGACCAGCTGATGTCCGCAGGCCGCTGGCTGCTGGTGCTGATTGTCGCGTGGCTGCTGTGGCGTAAGGGCGTTCGTCCTCAGCTCCAGCGCCGTGCGGAAGCCGAAAAAGCGGCGCGCGAGCAGATGAATACGCGTCAGGAAACGGAAGAAGCGGTTGAAGTTCGCCTCAGCAAAGATGAACAGATGCAGCAGCGTCGTGCTAACCAGCGCATGGGCGCTGAGGTGATGAGCCAGCGCATTCGCGAAATGTCAGATAACGATCCGCGCGTCGTGGCGCTGGTCATCCGCCAGTGGATGGGTAACGAACATGAGTAATACGCTTACGGGCACCGATAAAAGCGTCATCCTGCTGATGACCATTGGCGAAGATCGCGCGGCAGAGGTGTTTAAACACCTCTCCCAGCGAGAAGTGCAAATTCTCAGTGCGGCGATGGCCAACGTGCGTCAAATCTCCAACAAACAGCTGACCGAAGTGCTGTCAGAGTTTGAACAGGAAGCCGAACAGTTTGCCGCGCTGAACGTTAACGCCAACGACTACCTGCGCTCCGTGCTGGTCAAGGCGCTGGGTGAAGAGCGTGCCGCCAGCCTGCTGGAAGACATTCTGGAAACCCGCGATACCGCCAGCGGTATCGAAACGCTCAACTTTATGGAGCCGCAGAGTGCCGCCGACCTGATTCGCGACGAGCACCCGCAGATTATCGCCACCATCCTGGTTCACCTCAAACGTGGTCAGGCGGCCGATATTCTGGCCCTGTTCGAAGAGCGCCTGCGTCACGACGTGATGCTGCGTATCGCCACCTTCGGCGGCGTCCAGCCTGCCGCGCTGGCGGAGCTGACCGAAGTGCTAAACAACCTGCTCGACGGCCAGAACCTCAAGCGCAGCAAAATGGGCGGCGTGAGAACGGCGGCGGAAATTATCAACCTGATGAAAACGCAGCAGGAAGAAGCCGTCATTTCGGCGGTTCGCGAATTCGACGGCGAGCTGGCGCAGAAAATCATCGACGAGATGTTCCTGTTCGAAAACCTCGTCGAAGTGGACGACCGCAGCATCCAGCGCCTGCTCCAGGAAGTGGATTCCGAGTCGCTGCTTATCGCCCTCAAAGGCGCCGAACAGCCGCTGCGCGAGAAGTTCCTGCGCAACATGTCCCAGCGTGCGGCGGATATCCTGCGCGACGACCTTGCCAACCGCGGCCCGGTTCGTCTGTCTCAGGTGGAAAACGAACAGAAAGCCATCCTGCTTATCGTTCGTCGTCTGGCGGAAACCGGCGAGATGGTGATTGGCAGCGGAGACGACACCTATGTCTAATGAGCTGTCGTGGAAGCGCTGGACGCCGGACGATCTGGCCCCTCCCCTTGCCGAATTCACGCCCGCGGTGGTCTCGCCCGCAGAGCCCGACGCGGACGTTGAACAGCCCGAGCTGAGCGAAGAGGAGCAGCAAGCGCAGATGCTGGCCCAGCTGCAAATGCAGGCGCACGAGCAGGGCTATAACGCCGGTCTGAACGAAGGCCGCCAGAAGGGGCACGATCTGGGGTACCAGGAAGGCCTGGCGAAAGGGTTAGAGCACGGCATCGATCAGGCGCGCCAGCAGCAGGCGCCGATCCATGCCCGCATGCAGCAGCTGGTCAGCGAGTTCCAGCATACGCTGGACGCGCTGGACAGCGTGATTGCCTCGCGTCTGATGCAGATGGCGCTGGAGGCGGCGCGTCAGGTTATCGGCCAGACGCCCGTGGTGGATAACACCGCGCTGATCAAACAAATTCAGGGTCTGCTTCAGCAGGAACCGCTGTTCAGCGGCAAACCGCAGCTGCGCGTCCACCCGGACGATCTGCAGCGCGTTGAAGAGAGCCTGGGCGCAACGCTTAGCCTGCACGGCTGGCGTCTGCGCGGCGACCCATCTTTACACCACGGCGGATGCAAAGTCTCTGCCGATGAAGGCGACCTGGATGCCAGCGTCGCCACCCGCTGGCAGGAACTGTGTCGCCTGGCGGCACCGGGAGTCGTCTGATGACCGCACGCCTTACCCGCTGGCTCACCACGCTCGACAACTTTGAGACGAAGATGGCGCAACTGCCATCTGTTCGTCGTTATGGGCGACTGACGCGCGCCACCGGTCTGGTACTGGAGGCCACCGGCCTGCAGCTTCCCCTGGGTGCGACCTGCGTCATTGAGCGTCAGGATGGGCAAGAAACGCGTGAAGTGGAAAGCGAAGTGGTCGGGTTCAACGGCCAGCGCCTGTTCCTGATGCCGCTTGAAGAGGTGGAAGGCATTCTGCCCGGCGCGCGCGTCTATGCGAAGAATATTAGCGGCGACGGGCTGCAAAGCGGGAAACAGCTGCCGCTTGGCCCAGCCCTGCTCGGCCGCGTGCTGGACGGCAGCGGGAAGCCGCTGGATGGCCTGCCCGCACCGGACACCACCGAAACCGGCGCGCTGATTACCCAGCCGTTCAACCCCCTGCAGCGTACCCCTATTGAGCACGTGCTGGATACCGGCGTGCGTCCGATTAACGCCCTGCTCACCGTAGGGCGCGGACAGCGCATGGGCCTGTTCGCCGGTTCCGGCGTCGGGAAATCCGTCCTGCTCGGCATGATGGCGCGCTATACCCAGGCCGACGTGATTGTCGTGGGGCTGATCGGCGAGCGTGGTCGCGAAGTAAAAGACTTTATTGAAAACATTCTGGGTGCGGAAGGCCGCGCCCGCTCGGTGGTGATCGCCGCGCCGGCGGACGTGTCGCCGCTGCTGCGTATGCAGGGTGCCGCCTACGCCACCCGTATCGCCGAAGATTTTCGTGACCGCGGCAAGCACGTGCTGCTGATCATGGACTCCCTCACCCGCTACGCGATGGCGCAGCGTGAAATTGCGCTGGCCATCGGCGAGCCGCCGGCCACCAAAGGCTATCCGCCTTCGGTCTTCGCCAAACTTCCGGCGCTGGTAGAGCGTGCGGGGAACGGCATCAGCGGCGGCGGCTCCATCACCGCGTTCTATACGGTGCTGACCGAGGGCGACGACCAGCAGGACCCGATTGCCGACTCCGCGCGCGCGATCCTGGACGGCCATATCGTGCTGTCGCGCCGCCTGGCCGAAGCCGGGCACTACCCGGCGATTGATATTGAAGCGTCCATCAGCCGTGCAATGACGGCATTGATTACCGAGAAGCACTACGCCCGCGTGCGTAACTTCAAACAACTGCTTTCCAGCTTCCAGCGCAACCGCGATCTGGTCAGCGTGGGGGCGTATGCCAAAGGCAGCGACCCAATGCTCGACAAGGCGATTAGCCTGTGGCCGCAGCTGGAGGCGTTTTTACAACAGGGCATTTTTGAGCGTGCCGACTGGGAAGATTCAATCCAGGCGCTGGAGCTGATTTTCCCGCAGGTGTAACACAGGTGGAGGGCGAAGGTCATGGCGCAAAACAGCGCGTTATCAACGCTGAAAGATCTGGCTGAAAAAGAAGTTGATGATGCCGCATTGCAGCTTGGCGCAATGCGACGCGGGTGCCAGCAGGCTGAAGAACAGTTGAAGATGTTAATCGACTATCAGCATGAATATCGCACCAACCTCAATACCGATATGACGCAGGGCATTGGCAGCCAGCGCTGGATTAACTATCAGCAGTTTATCCAGACGCTCGAGAAGGCGATAGAGCAGCACCGCCAGCAGCTAAACCAGTGGACCCAAAAAGTCGATACCGCGCTGAATTTCTGGCGCGAGAAAAAACAGCGGCTGCAGGCCTGGCAGACCTTACAGGACCGGCAGATTGCAGCCTCGACCCTGGCGGAAAACCGCCTGGATCAGAAGAAAATGGATGAGTTTGCCCAGCGCGCATCAATGAGGAAACCGGAATGATCACACTGCAACAACTGCTGATGAGCGACAGCGACCCGTCAGGCGGGATGCAAACAGGGAAAGGCACCGAGGGGGCACAGGACTTTCTCTCCCTGCTGGCGGGCGCCCTGACGGATGCAACGGGCAAGGGCAACGATGCGCCGCTCACCCTGGCGGATCTGAAAGCCGCCGGCAGCAAGCTGTCGAAGGTCGCACAGGATGCCAAAGGCGATACCGCTCTGCAGGCCAAAATTGCCGACCTGCTCTCGCGTCAGCCTGCGCTGAATGGCGTTGAAACGTCGGAGCCCGCGCCGCTTGAAACGTTGGTCTCCGGGCTGGTACCGCTGTCAAAGGGCGACGCGCTTAAGACGCTCACCGCGGCCAACGGTAAAGATGACGCTAAAACCGAGCTGAGCGAAGAAGAGCTGGCGGGGCTAAGCGCGCTGATGGCGATGCTGCCGCACCAGCAGACGACCGCCTCTCGTGCGGCAGGCAGCGACGGCGTTCATGCCACCTCGGCGCTGAGTTCAGCAACGCTTTCGCAAAACGGTGCGGGACAGCCGCCGTCCCTGAACGCGCCAGCGGGAAGCCATGATAAAGCGCCGCTTTCTGCGTCCTATCAGAGCCAGGCGAAGAACAACGGTCCGGATCTCGCCGCCAACGCGCCAGCCACACCGGTCGTGGCCGCAGCCGCTGAGAAACAGGACTTCGCCAGCGCCTCTTCGTCATCTTCGCCGACCGCTACCCTGGCGCCGATTATCTCCAGCCATGCGGCCAGCCAGCCAGCCGCAACCGTTGCCACCGCCCCGGTGCTAAGCCAGCCTCTGGGGACACATGAATGGCAGCAGTCCCTGAGCCAGCACATCACCCTGTTCACTAAGCAGGGCCAGCAGACGGCGGAGCTGCGCCTGCACCCGGAGGATCTGGGCCAGGTGCAAATCTCGCTGAAGCTGGACGATAACCAGGCACAGCTGCAGATGGTCTCTGCGCACAGCCACGTGCGCGCGGCGCTGGAAGCCGCGCTGCCGGTCCTGCGGACCTCGCTGGCGGAGAACGGCATTCAGCTTTCTCAAAGCAGCGTCAGCAGCGAGAGCTTTGCCGGGCAGCAGCAGTCTTCATCCCAGCAGCACCATACTTCACGCCCGGGCCAGCACGGCGGTTTTAATGAAGAGAGCGATGAGCTCCTGCCGACCCCTGCCGCCCTGCAATCCGCGGCGCGCGGTAACGGTGCCGTAGACATCTTCGCCTAAACGCCAGAGGTAGCGTGATTATCCCCGTCTTTTCCACGCTTTGACGACGGCAGGACACGGGATAATCACCTTATTAAGCTGTACCGAAACAGGAAGCTCGTATCAGATGACAGACTCCGCTATCACCAAAAAAAGCAAGCGTTCCATCTGGATCCCGCTGCTGGTGTTGATCACGCTCGCCGCCTGCGCTACCGCGGGCTATAGTTACTGGCGTATGCAGCAGGAACCTTCAACCGCTGCGGCCAAAGCCGAACCTGCCCCACCGCCGGCGCCGGTCTTTTTCCCTCTGGACACCTTCACCGTTAACCTCGGTGATGCGGATCGCGTGCTGTATGTCGGTATTACGCTGCGCCTGAAGGACGAAGCAACCCGCGCGCGCCTGAACGATTATCTGCCGGAAGTGCGTAGCCGCCTTCTCCTGCTGTTTTCTCGTCAGGACGCCTCCGCGCTGGCTACCGACGTGGGTAAGCAAAAGCTGGTCGACGCCATCAAGCAGACGCTGGCCACCCCGCTGGTAAACGGTCAACCTAAGCAGGAAGTCACTGACGTTCTGTACACAGCCTTTATTCTGCGGTAACGACATGGGCGACAGTATTCTTTCTCAGGCAGAAATCGACGCGCTGCTTAACGGCGACAGCGATAAGAGTGACGACCCGCAACCGGGTCTCACCGGCGACGATAATATTCGTCCTTACGATCCCAATACCCAGCGTCGCGTGGTACGTGAACGTCTGCAGGCGCTGGAGATCATTAACGAACGTTTTGCACGTCAGTTCCGTATGGGGCTGTTTAACCTGCTGCGTCGTAGCCCAGATATCACGGTCGGTGCGATCCGCATCCAGCCGTATCATGAGTTTGCCCGCAACCTGCCGGTGCCAACCAACCTTAACCTGATTCATCTGAAGCCGCTGCGCGGCACCGGTCTGGTGGTGTTTTCCCCAAGCCTGGTGTTCATCGCGGTGGATAACCTGTTCGGCGGCGACGGGCGTTTTCCGACCAAAGTGGAAGGTCGTGAATTTACCCACACCGAGCAGCGCGTCATTAACCGCATGCTGAAGCTGGCCCTGGAATCCTACAGCGACGCGTGGAAAGCGATTAACCCGCTGGAAGTGGAGTACGTCCGTTCTGAGATGCAGGTGAAATTTACCAATATCACCACCTCCCCGAACGATATCGTCGTCAATACGCCGTTCCATGTGGAGATCGGTAACCTGACCGGTGAGTTCAACATCTGCCTGCCGTTCAGCATGATTGAACCGCTGCGCGAGCTGCTGGTTAACCCGCCGCTGGAGAACTCACGCAACGAAGATCAGAACTGGCGCGAAAACCTGGTACGCCAGGTGCAGCACTCGCAGCTGGAGCTGGTGGCGAACTTCGCCGACATTTCGATGCGGTTATCCCAGATCCTGAAATTAAAACCCGGCGACGTTTTGCCGATAGACAAACCCGACCGCATTATTGCCCACGTAGATGGTGTCCCCGTACTTACAAGCCAGTACGGCACGATTAACGGTCAGTATGCGTTACGCGTTGAGCACTTGATCAACCCGATTTTGAATTCGCTGAATGAGGAACAGCCCAAATGAGTGACATGAACAATCCGTCCGATGAAAACAGCGGAGCACTGGACGATCTGTGGGCTGACGCGTTAAACGAGCAAAAAACGACTCCGACAAAAAGCGCGGCGGACGCGGTATTCCAGCAGTTAGGCGGCGGCGACGTCAGCGGCACGCTGCAGGACATCGACCTGATTATGGACATCCCGGTTAAGCTGACCGTTGAACTGGGACGCACCCGGATGACCATTAAAGAGCTGCTGCGCCTCACGCAGGGTTCAGTTGTGGCCCTTGACGGCCTGGCCGGCGAGCCGCTGGATATTCTGATCAACGGTTATCTGATTGCCCAGGGTGAAGTGGTGGTGGTTGCCGATAAATACGGCGTGCGCATCACCGACATCATCACCCCGTCTGAACGCATGCGTCGTCTGAGCCGTTAAGCATGAAAACCCAGGCAACAATATCACAGCCTTCCGCCGTTCCCGGCTCCCCGCTGCTCCAGGTGAGCGGGGCGTTGTTCGGTATTATTGCCTTTATTCTTATCGCCGCCTGGCTGGCAAAGCGTTTTGGCCTGGCGGGTAAAACTGCCGGCACCCGCGGCCTGAAGGTCAGCGCCAGCACGACGCTTGGGCCGCGCGAACGCGTGGTCATCGTCGATGTGGAAGATGCGCGTCTGGTTCTGGGCGTAACCGGCTCAAACATCAACGTATTACATAAACTGCCGCCCGCCCCGGTCACGGTGGACGAGCGCGCACAAGCCCCTGCGGATTTTCAGTCCGTCATGAAGAGTTTGCTTAAGCGTTCCGGGAGAACCTGATGCGCCGTTTGTTATCCCTGACGCTTGCGGGCGTTGGCCTGTTTGCTCCTGCGGTTTATGCGCAGCTGCCCGGTCTGGTTTCCACGCCGATTGCGGGTGGCGGCCAGAGCTGGTCGCTCCCGGTTCAGACGCTGGTCTTCATCACCTCGCTGACCTTTATTCCGGCCATTCTGCTGATGATGACCAGCTTTACCCGCATCATCATCGTTTTTGGTCTGCTGCGAAACGCGCTGGGCACCCCTTCGGCGCCGCCAAACCAGGTGCTTCTGGGGCTGGCGCTGTTTTTGACCTTTTTCATCATGTCGCCGGTGATCGATAAGATTTATACCGACGCCTACCAGCCGTTCAGCGAAGACAAAATTTCGATGCAGGAGGCGCTGGAAAAAGGCGCGCAGCCGCTGCGAGAATTTATGCTGCGCCAGACGCGCGAGGCGGACCTGGCCCTCTTCGCCCGCCTGTCCAACACCGGCGAGCTGCAGGGCCCGGAAGCGGTACCGATGCGCATTCTGCTGCCGGCCTATGTCACCAGCGAGCTGAAAACCGCGTTCCAGATTGGCTTTACCATCTTTATCCCGTTCCTGATTATCGACCTGGTCATCGCCAGCGTCCTGATGGCGCTCGGGATGATGATGGTGCCGCCCGCCACCATTGCCCTGCCCTTTAAGATCATGCTTTTTGTGCTGGTCGACGGCTGGCAGCTGCTGGTTAGCTCGCTGGCGCAAAGTTTTTACAGTTAAGGAACGGCAATGACACCCGAATCGGTCATGATGATGGGCACGGAAGCGATGAAAGTCGCCATTGCCGTTGCCGCGCCGCTGCTGCTAGTCGCGCTGGTTACCGGCCTGATTATCAGTATTCTTCAGGCCGCCACGCAGATTAACGAAATGACGCTGTCGTTCATCCCGAAAATCATCGCCGTATTTGTGGCGATTATCGTGGCCGGGCCGTGGATGCTGAACCTGCTGCTGGACTATATGCGCAACCTGTTTACCAATCTGCCGTACATCATCGGCTGACCTGAAGATGCTGCACTTCACCAGCGACCAGTGGGTTCAGTGGCTCGGCGTCTATTTCTGGCCGATGCTGCGCATTCTGGCGCTGATCTCCACCGCCCCCATTCTCAGCGAGAAATCGATCCCCAAGCGCGTTAAGGTGGGGCTGGGCATTATTATCACCATTATCGTCGCCCCTTCCCTGCCACCGGTGGATATTCCCATCTTCTCGGCTAACGCAATATGGGTCGCTTTACAGCAGGTGATGATTGGCGTCGCCGTGGGCTTTACCATGCAGCTCGCCTTCGCCGCCGTGCGCACGGCAGGTGAGTTGATTGGCCTGCAAATGGGGTTATCGTTCGCCACGTTTGTCGATCCCGGCAGCCATCTCAACATGCCGGTGCTGGCGCGCATCATCGATCTGCTCGCCATGCTGCTGTTTCTGTCGCTCAACGGTCATCTGTGGCTCATCTCCATGCTGGTGGATACTTTCCATACGCTGCCGATCGGTGATAACCCGGTCAACAGCAATGCCTTCCTCGCGCTGACCCGCGCGGCGGGGCTGATCTTCCTCAACGGTCTGATGTTGGCTCTGCCGATCATCACCCTGCTGCTCACCGTCAACCTGGCATTAGGCTTACTGAACAGAATGGCACCGCAGCTCTCGGTGTTTGTGATTGGTTTTCCGCTAACGTTGACGGTCGGAATTTTATTAATGTCATTACTGATGCCACTTATCGCCCCCTTCTGTGAACATTTATTCGGCGAGATATTCAATCTGTTAGCGGATATTGTCAGCGAATTGCCACGTAAATAATAGTCCTCACGATCGCTATTGTCTTTCTGAGGATATTCCTAAAATAAAACGCGAAAAACATCTTCCAGGATATATCTGACGCGGTTTAAATGTTTCTAACCATCTCACAATACTTAATATTTACTTTACTTTAAGAAGATTCCTGGCAAATTATACGTAACTTTACGGGATAGTGAGTCCGCCTGAAAGTCTTTGTCATGCTCACAGGTTTATTATTTTTTTCCATCCCGTATGGCTGTTTTGAGCTCTCAGGCAGATGGTGAATTATCGTTACGCATTGAGTGAGGGTATGCCATGTCAACGATCATTATGGATTTATGCAGCTACACCCGGCTAGGGTTAACCGGGTACCTGGCAAGCAGAGGGGTAAGAAAGAGAGACATCAACGATGCACACACCGTTGAAGAACTCGCAGCCGCTTGTGACGAACTCAAACCAGGCGTGGTGTTTATTAATGAGGACTGTTTCATTCACGATCCAGCCAACAGTCAGCACATTAAGCAAATCATTAATCAGCATCCAAAAACCCTGTTTATTGTTTTTATGGCGATCGCGAATATCCATTTCGATGAGTATTTGTTGGTCCGTAAAAATTTATTGATCAGTTCTAAGTCGATTAAACCCGAGTCGCTGGATGACATTCTGGGTGATTATTTGAATAAAGAAGTTAAAAATGTAGGAGCGGTTAACTTACCCACCCTTTCATTAAGCAGGACTGAATCAAGTATGCTGCGAATGTGGATGGCTGGACAAGGAACTATTCAGATCTCTGACCAGATGAATATTAAAGCGAAAACCGTTTCGTCACACAAAGGAAATATTAAAAGGAAAATTAAAACGCATAATAAGCAAGTGATCTATCACGTGGTACGTCTGACCGATAATGTGACGAACGGGATTTTCGTCAACATGCGTTAGTGGCTTAAACCCCTTTGCACCCTACCTTTGATCTCTGGCCTGGCCAGAGATTTTTGCTTTTGCGGACGTGGTCGGGCACGCGCAATGCCACCCGACGCCGTACTACTCCGCTTTCTCAACAAAAATGCCGTCCGGATGCCCCAGTTCGTTAAAAAACCAGATACCGAGCGGGTAGTCTTCCAGTGAGACCAGGTACATTGTGCCTTCACTAAACTCTTCAATTGCCAGCACCACCCCCGGGCGGCGCGGCCCACCGTCCGTTTTAACGGTTACCCGATCGTTGACCTTCATACATTCCTCCTCTGGTTTTGAGCCAGTGTAGAACAAAACGCAAAAACACACATCGCCGCACGGCGTGAATGGCGTTTTTATACACAGTCTATACTTACCGTGGACACGGTTTAATGAGGAGCCCCGTAATGAAGACCGATAAAGAGTACAGCGACACCATCAAACGCGAGGTCGAGGTGGATGTCGATGCCCTGCTGGCCGCCATCAATGAGATCAGTGAGTCAGAAGTCCGCCGCACAAACGATGGTTCGGACCACGTCATTGTTAACGGGAGGGATTATCACACCTACCGCGAGCTGGCGGAGGCCTTCGAGCTGGATATTCACGACTTTAGCGTATCTGAAGCAAATCGTTAACACGAAAAAAATCCCGGTCATGGGGATGGCCGGGATCAAAACTTGCTTATGCAAGAAGCACTTGAAAATTCGTTACACCAGGAAATCTGATGTACAAACAACACTATCCCCAACGATTTTGCATGACAAGCATATATTCTTACGGCGAATATAATATTTTTAACATAATCGTTTTGGTTATGAGCAACAACATCCGCCGAATGCGGGTTTGGCTGGATCGGTTCTTTTCAATCCGGTTTAAGCCCAAATATTTTTTTAGGAATATTCTTAGATTAAGGCTCATTCGTTTTCGGGAGTTACTATGCTTTCACTCCGGGGTCCCCTGCTGATTTTTTCCGATCTGGATGGATCGCTGCTGGATATTCATACCTATGAGTGGCAGCCCGCGATGCCGTGGCTGGATAAACTGCAGGATAACCAGGTACCGGTGATTCTTTGCAGCAGCAAGAGCGCGGCAGAGATGCTGGATATTCAGCAGGATCTGGGTCTGGAAGGGTTACCGTTTATCGCTGAGAACGGCGCGGTGATTCAGCCTGACGTGCGCTGGGAAATGGGTCAGCGCCACATCAACGGCATGACGCACCGGGAGATTCGTCCGCTTATTGAGCAAATCCGCCAGCAGGCGGGCTTCAAATTCACCACCTTTGACGACGTGGACGAACGCGTCATTAGCGAATGGACGGGAGTGACCCGCTACCGGGCGGCGCTTGCCCGCAAGCATGACGCCTCCGTCACGCTCATCTGGCGTGATTCCGACGAAGCCATGGCCCGGTTTGAAGCGGCGCTGGCGCAACGCGGGCTGAAATGCCTGCAGGGAGCCCGTTTCTGGCATATTCTTGATGCCGGCTGCGGTAAGGACGTTGCGGCTAACTGGCTAATCGCGCAGTACCGTGAACGGGAAAATATTGAACCCACGACCCTGGGGCTCGGCGATGGGCCGAACGACGCGCCGCTGCTGGACAGCGTGGACTTCGCGGTGGTGATTAAAGGGATAAACCGGCAGGGTATTACGTTACGGGACGATAACCCCCGCCGGGTTTATCACACCCGGCAGGCGGGACCGCTCGGCTGGCAGGAGGGGCTGGATCACTTTTTGTCATGATCTTGCCAGACAACCCGGTTACGTCCGTCCTGTTTAGCTTCATATAACCGGGCATCCGCCACGGACTGCAGCTGTTCGAAATCGTAATTTTCGTTTTCCCGGGCGCTGCTGACGCCGAGTGACGCGCTGATACGCAGGGTCGTACTCTTCTTCACCAGAATCTCCTTGCTGTTGATTCGGCAGCGAATACGCTCCGCGATGCCTCTCGCCTCCTCAAGACCGAGTCCCGGCAGGACGATACAAAACTCTTCCCCGCCCACGCGTCCTGCCACGTCGTTTTTACGCAAGGCGCTGGAAATCAGCCCTGCCGAGTGGGAAAGCACCTTATCACCGGCCTGGTGACCGAACCGATCGTTGACGCTTTTAAAATGGTCGAGGTCTAACTGAATGACCGAGAACGGCAACGACTGTTGATGACACTTCTTCGCCAGCAGTTTCGCGCGTTCGAACAGCGCACCGCGATTATTCAGGCGGGTTAGCGGGTCGTGCCAGGCCTGCCACTTGAGCGAGTGCTGCAGCGTATACATATTGCTGACCATCCGGCGGATCACCAGCCACGAAATCAGCAGCATCGCGGTAAAGAGCGCCCACAGTAATGCCAGTACGATACTGATGCTGCCGAAGTCGCCCTGTACCCCTTCCTGCAGAGTATGGACACGCAAAACCAGGCCATCAAAATGATCGAGCCGCTGCCAACTGATGAAACGGCTGCCGAGGCGGATGCCACCACCAGTATCGTGCTCGATCGCCTGCGCTATCTGCGCGAGTTCGCGTTCATCGAAATGGTTCACCTGTTTATCTGTCTTTTCAGAGGAGGCAATCATATTGAGCCGGGAGTCGTACAGCTGATACTCCCCCTCCGTACGGTCGTCCGTCGCCTCTACCAGCAGGCGTTGCATCGTATTCAGCGAAAAATCCATCGCCACCACGCCATACCAGTAGCGATTGAAATAGATGGGGACGCTGGCAGTGATCGTTCGCTCGTCACCGGTCCAGGATGACGGCGTGGAGATAAACCAGCGCACCGCGCGGGAGCGATTGTTACGTTCCGACTGCTGGGTAAACCAGGACTGCGTGACCAGGTGATAATAGCGGGGGATAATATCGCTCGCCTCTGTTAGCGTATCCGTCGAAAGATAAAACCCGGCGCGTGAAACGTAGATCACCCGCGATTCACTATGCCTGCTCGACGTCGCCAGCCTGAGCAGATAACCCACCTCAAGCGCGGCTGAAATTTCATTGCTGATGCGTTCAGCGTCCCGGTTCAGAATCGACGTTTTTTCAACAAACGCATCCGAGACGCCGTTAATCGGAAGTGTGCGATTTCTATCAACGAGGAGCTGCCAGGTGGGACGCATGCGTAATGCGTTAAAGTGCGATACTGCATCGTGCAAAACATTGAAGGCCAGCGGCGTCTGTAGCGCATCGCGCATGCTCTGGCGAAATAACAGCATTTTATCCACGCTGTACTGCAGCTGCCTGTCCAGCGAGCTGGCCACGGTTTCCAGGTGGTTGCGCTGGCTGGAGATATACGCCTCTTCGAGGACCACCACTTCACGCCAGGTCAGGAGGGTTGAAAATACCAGAACAGTGATAAAACAGAGGTTAACAATCAAACCCGGATTGCTACGCTTATGCAGCCATTGCAGAAAGGAGCGTCTTACAACAAAGGTATCGCGCTGCACACACACTCCCTGATTACTACCTTACACCCGGTACTTCAGTTAAAAACGCCCGGCAAAGCCGGGCGTTATGTGATTAAGCCTGATCGTGCTTGCGCTGGCCGTCACCCGGCTGAAGCTCATCTTCACGAAAGGCTTCTTGCTTAATGCTATAGCCATCATGCCACCGACATTCCACCATTCCGCTGGAATACCCGGTGACAATCATGCGCGGGCCGCCCTTCTTAGGCTTAACTTCATCACTGACCAAAAAGACCATACCTGCCTCCTGTATCAGGGTGAAACTGTTTCAATTTAGACGAGGAATGGTCTTTTTGCACCCTGCGACGGGTAACAATTAGTGCGCCGTACCGCGCATTTTTTCGATCAGTTTCACCGCCGCCACCACGATAGCGCCAACGATAAAGCCCAGCACCAGATTAAGCAGCGTGGGCAGAATCGCTGCCACCACGCTCCCCTGCGCCGAGGCGAAATGTTCGATGGCATGGTGCAGCGGCGCAATGCCGTGGACCACAATGCCGCCGCCCACGAGGAACATCGCCAGGGTACCCACCACGGACAAGCTCTTCATCAGCCACGGCGCCAGCGTCAGTAAGCCTTTACCGATACCTTTAGCCACCGCGCTGGATTTCTCCTCCAGCCAGTAACCGATATCATCCAGCTTCACGATCAGCCCGACCAGGCCGTAAACGCCCACCGTGACCAGAATGGCGATCCCGGAGAGGATCAACACCTGATTCAGCAGCGGCGCATCGGAGACGATGCCCAGCGTAATGGCGACAATTTCAGCCGACAGAATAAAGTCGGTGCGAATGGCGCCTTTGATTTTATCGCGCTCGAAAACTTTCGGATCCTGCGCGGCAAGCGCTTCAAGGCGCTGCTGGCGCGCCTCCGGGGTATCCTTCTGCTTGCGCGAGCTCAAAGAGTGCAGGACCTTCTCCACGCCTTCGAAACACAAGAATGCCCCGCCAATCATCAGCAGCGGCGTGATGGCCCAGGGAATGAATGCGCTGATCAGCAGCGCCAGCGGCACCAGGATCACTTTGTTCAGAAACGAGCCTTTTGCCACGCCCCACACCACCGGCAGCTCACGGTTAGCCCGTACCCCGCTTACCTGTTGGGCGTTAAGCGAGAGATCATCCCCCAGCACCCCTGCGGTTTTCTTCGCCGCCAGTTTCCCCATCACGGAAATATCATCCAGTAAGGTGGCAATATCATCCAGCAATGTTAATAAGCTACTTCCTGCCAAAATGGTGATCCTTCTTTTTTGGTAATTAAGTGAATAGTATGGAGCAAAAGCGCAATCGCGGAAACAGGCAGCTTTCGTCAACAAAAAATTCACATCAACTACACAATTAAAGGACTCGCCAGCGCGATAGTTTTCGCGTTTACTATCAGCGACCTTTTTATTTCGTCGTGAGGGATTATGCGTTTCCGGCAACTGCTTCCGCTTATCGGGGCACTTTTTTCGCTGTATATCATCTGGGGTTCAACCTATTTTGTCATTCGCATCGGCGTGGAAAGCTGGCCGCCGCTGATGATGGCGGGCATTCGCTTCCTCTCGGCGGGTGTGCTGCTACTGGCCTTCCTGCTGCTGCGCGGGCATAAGCTTCCACCGCTCCGCCCAATGCTGAACGCCGCCTTGATAGGCCTGCTGCTGCTGGCGGTGGGGAATGGCTTTGTGACCATTGCCGAGCACCAGAACGTACCGTCTGGGATCGCCGCCGTAGTCGTTGCCACCGTACCGCTGTTTACCCTCTGCTTCAGCCGCCTTTTCGGCATCCGCACCCGCAAGCTGGAGTGGCTGGGGATTGGCATCGGCCTTGCCGGCATTATTCTGCTTAACAGCGGCGGTAACCTGAGCGGGAATCCGTGGGGCGCAGTGATTATCCTTATCGGCTCGATGAGCTGGGCGTTTGGCTCCGTATACGGTTCGCGTATCGAACTGCCGACCGGCATGATGGCGGGGGCAATAGAGATGCTTGCGGCTGGGATTGTGCTGCTGCTGGCCTCAGCCCTGACGGGAGAGGAGCTGACGACCCTGCCGCCGTTGTCGGGCTTCCTGGCGGTAGGCTATCTGGCGCTGTTTGGCTCCATCATCGCCATCAACGCCTACATGTTCCTGATCCGTAACGTCTCACCGGCGGTCGCCACCAGCTATGCCTACGTCAACCCGGTCGTGGCCGTGCTGCTCGGCACCGGGCTTGGCGGTGAAACGCTCTCTCCGGTTGAGTGGTTAGCTTTAGGGGTGATTGTTTTTGCCGTCGTGCTGGTGACTTTAGGCAAATATTTGCTGCCGGCAAAGCCCGTGGTTACGCCTTGCGAGGTGGAGAAACCGTAAGCGCGTGGATCCCCTGCGTGTCGATCTGCGCGGCCTGGCCGCCGCCGCAGATCCACTCTTCCAGCCGTTCGCTCAGATCGGCATCGTTCTGCTTTAACCGTCCTCTCAGCGCACACTCCCAGACGATCAGCACTCGCCAGCCCTGCGCGACAAGCGTGGCGAGATCCCGCGCATCTCTCTCAACGTTCTTGCCAATCTTTTCCAGCCAGAAATCGGTGCGCGTCGCCGGGACTTTAAACAGGTAGCAGTCGTGATGATGCCAGAAACAGCCGTGGGTGAAGATAATGCACCGATACGCGTCGATGACGAAATCCGGGCGACCCGCAAGTGCGGGATCCTGCACGCGAAAGTCGAAGCCCGCCTGTGTCAGAAGCCCGGCCAGACGCTTTTCTATCGCGGTGTCACGCGTGCCGATGGCACGCATGTTTTTGCTCCGCGTGGCCTTATCGTGAACGTCCGTCATTGACGGCCTCACCCTGGCGGAGCGCCACCGCCTGTCTGATGCGCGGGGCCAGCAGTTTTGCCACCGCCGCGAACGCGGGCACCACCACCGAGTTACCAAACTGACGGTAAGCCTGAGTGTCCGAAACCGGAATGCGGAAACGGTAGCCCTGTGGCGTTTCAAAGCCCATCAGCCGGGCGCACTCCCGCGGCGTGAGGCGCCGCGGACGGTGACGCTGGTTTTGCGGATCGTCGAAATCTTTCTCGCCCAGCGCTTTATCCCAGCCTCTGTCGATCAGGATTTCCGCGCCGTCTTTGTAGTAGCGAGCGGACAGCGTGCGGGTCACGCTGTGCGGATCGTTTGGGTTCACCATGCCAAACCCAAATCCGTTGCCTTTGGCCTGATGCTTTTTGGCATAGCGGTAGAGGTATTTCCACAGGATTGGGGTAAGGATAAATTTCGCGTCGACCACCGGCTCCAGCAGGTCGGCAATGGTTGGACGACGCTCGGGGTATAAGGAGGGAATATCCCGCAGGGTGAAATCCCCCTTAAGATTGAGATCGCGGCGGAAACCGACGAGCACAATGCGTTCGCGATGCTGGGGCAGGAAGTGTTTCCCGTCGATAATTTTCGGGTCATCCGCGCCCATGTCCTCGGAATCCGCCACGTCATAGCCCAGCTCGTCCAGCGTTTGCATGATAATGCGGAAGGTCTTTCCACCGTCATGGCTCTTTAAGTTCTTGACGTTTTCCAGCACGAATATGGCCGGGCGACGGGCGTCAATGATTCGAGCCACATCGAAAAACAGCGTTCCCTGCGTATCGCAGGCAAAACCGTGGGCACGCCCGAGGGCATTCTTTTTGGAGACGCCGGCCAGCGAGAAAGGCTGACACGGGAAGCCCGCCAGCAGCACGTCATGCGCCGGAATCGTCTGGCGAATGTGCTCGGCGGCTTGTTCATCCGTGACGCCGCTTTTATGGCTCAGGGTAACGTCGCGGATATCGGCGTTGAAATGATGTTCGTGCGGATCGCAGTACCAGTTCGCTTTATAGGTGCGTACCGCATGTTTGTTCCACTCGCTGGTAAACACGCACTGACCGCCGATAGCTTCAAAGCCGTGTCGGATGCCACCGATGCCGGCAAACAGATCGATAAAGCGGAAGGCATAGTTCGGGTGCGCGGCAGACGGCCGCGGAAGCAGGTCTTGCAGATAACGAAACTCGCTTTCGCTCAGGCGGCGCCCTGCCCGATCGCTGGTCAGCAGTCGCTTAAGGATGGCCGGGCTCCAGTGGCTCTCGCCGTGCGCCACCAGCTGGTTTGCCAGCGTTTTAGCGTCATAAATATCCAGCAGCTGGCGCAGTAATGCCTGCACCGTTGCCGTTGACTTCTCAGCCTGCTCTGGCGCGGGCTCTGTCACTGATCGATTTTCCTGCATTCTTTTAACCGGGCAATAAAGACTGGAAACAGATTACCACAGTTCACTTTCGCAAACTGCGACGGAAGCGGTGTTGAATCTGGCTATCCAGCCCGATGCAGTCGCCCTGTAATTCGGCACTGAGTTTCGCCATAAACTGAATCAGAAAATCGGCGTTGTGCTGCGCGAGCTCGCGCCCGACGTCGGTTTGCATTGTATCAGGCAAGCGCAGCAGCTTGGTCTGAAAATGATCGAGCGCAAACGCCCGGTCATCAAGCGGGCGCGCGTCGGCAAACGGATCGTCCGCGTCAAAAAGCGGTACGCCCAGCGCGCCTGACACGGCAAACACGCGCGCCAGGCCAATCGCCCCCAGCGCCTCCAGACGATCTGCATCCTGGACAATTTTGGCCTCAATCGTGTACGGCGTCAGGCCGGCGCTGAAACTGTGCGCCTCGATGGCGTGCTCCACGGCGGCATAGCGATCGGACGGGAAGTCAGGGAAATCGCGGTGCAGAATGTCCCGCGTTCTGCGTGCAGCCAGACGCGACGACTGGCTGCGTTCAGGATGATTTTTCGGCAGGCTAACGATGTCGTGAAAATAGCAGGCGGTCAGGATCGTCAGCGGGTCGACGTGGTGATGAACCATGATTTTCTGCGCCGTCAGCCAGACGCGACGGAAGTGTGAAATATCGTGCGCGGTGTCATCGGTCGCGTGATGTTCATCAAGCCAGGATTCAAAGCGCTGCTGCCACTGTATGAGTTCCATCATCCTTTCCTGTTACGAAAATGGGCACTGAATTATAACATAGCTAAATGAAATAAATTTAAAAATAGAAAGTCGAAATACTTAATAATAATTACCCGCAATACTTTCAAGCGATTAATTCATTTGAAAAATAAAGAGATTTTTGGAAATATTTTGTAATATTTTCACTGGTTTAATTACATTTATTTTTGAACCAAATTCACGAGCCATAGAATAGTATCAAACACGTAATTACGGAGGGTGATTACATATATTCATATAAATTATCTTTAAAGGGAATATATAATGAAAAGAAAAGTTCTGGCAATTCTTGTACCCGCTTTATTAATGGCTGGCGCGGCAAACGCGGCTGAAATGTATAACAAAGACGGCAATAAAGTTGACCTGTACGGCAAGGTTGACGCGCGTCATACCTTCTCCGACAACGCGGGCGACGACGGCGACGAAACCTACGTGCAGATTGGTTTCAAAGGCGAAACACAGATTACCCGCGATCTGGTCGGTTACGGTCAGTGGGAATATAAAACCTACGCTAATGATACCGAAAATGCCGGGGATACCTCTTTCAACCGTCTGGCCTATGCGGGCCTGAAATATGGCGAATACGGTTCATTTGATTATGGCCGTAATTACGGCGTCGTGTATGACGTTGAAGCCTGGACCGATATGCTGCCGGTATTTGGTGGCGATTCCTACACCTGGACTGACAACTATATGGTTGGCCGTACCAACGGTGTTGCGACCTACCGTAATAATGATTTCTTCGGTCTGGTTGATGGCCTGAACTTCGCGCTGCAGTATCAGGGTGCTAACGAAGGCGCAAACGCTAACGAAGATCAGGAAGGCACCAAAAACGGTCACGACGACGTACGCTTCCAGAACGGCGACGGCTTCGGTATGTCTACCACCTATGACTTCGACTTCGGCCTGACCCTGGGTGCGGCGTATTCTTCCTCTGACCGTACCAACGATCAGGTTGCTTATGGTAAAAATCTTGAAGGCGTGGGTTTTGCGGGTGGCGAAAAAGCTGAAGCCTGGACCGTTGGCGCGAAATACGACGCAAACAGCATCTACCTGGCGATGATGTATGCGGAAACCCGCAACATGACGCCAATTGGTAACTTTGGTATCGCTAACCAGACTCAAAACTTTGAAGCGGTTGCACAGTACCAGTTCGACTTCGGTCTGCGTCCTTCCCTGGCATGGGTTTACTCAAAAGGTAAAGATTTGGACGGTAAAGGATTCAATCAGGATCTGGTTAACTACATCGACCTGGGCATGACCTACAGCTTCAACAAAAACTTCTCCACCTATGTTGATTATAAAATCAACATGCTGGACAACGATGAAGCGCTGTATGACGCATATGGTATTTCCACCGACGACATCGTTGGCGTCGGTATGACCTACCAGTTCTGATCCCTGAAAATACCAAAGCCCGCATTGCGGGCTTTTTTGTTCCAAGGGGCACTATTTTACGGCGCTTCCTGCAGCGCCACGCGGATAAACCCGTTATTCTGCACCAGCAGTTCATGGGCTTTCCATGCATCCAGCCCTGTCAGCACCATCAATACCGCCGTTTTACAGTGGTGGTTACAGCTCTCCAGCGCGGCTTTTGCCTGCGCCCGGGTGCATCCCCCCGCCTCCATCACAATGGCGATTTGCCGTTCAGCCCATTTGGTATTGCTTGCCTCAAGATCCACGCGCAGGTTGCTGTAAACGCGCCCGGTGCGAACGGCCAGCGCGGTGGTAATCATCGAGAGGATCATTTTTTGCGCGATCCCCGCCCTGGTATTGCGATACCCGGCAACCACATCAGCCCCAAGCTCTGGGGCAATTACCATGCTTGCCAACTGTGCTGCTTCACTTTGTGCATCACCGGTGATGACCGCAACCGGCGCTCCCAACGACCACGCATGCCGCATTGCCCCCCAGACCCACGGCGTTTTTCCGCTGACGGTCACGGCAAGCATCATATCGTGCTCACCAAATTTAATGGCCTGCAGGTCAGCCACCCCGCGCTCGTAGCTCCCATCCCCCTCTTCTGCCGTCACGGCAATTACCGGCGTTTTACCCGGCGCATACTCATCTACAGCCTGTTGTGCGATGCAGCCTGACGGGCCCGCGCCGACAATCACCAGACGGCCGCCGTGGTTGAGCGCCGAGGCGGCATTATCCACCGCGCGGGCGATTGTCGTTAAGCAGGGGGTTATAGCAGCAGAAATGCGTGCATCTTCCTCGTGGATAACCTTCAGCATGTCCAGCGTGGACAATCTATCTATATTCATCGTGCTGGCGTGCCGTCTTTCCTTGACTGAACCGGTAAGCGTAATGCTCATAAACAGCCTCCTTATTATGAGTACCCACACACTATAAAGTGTTTTATATAGATGACCTGCGAGTGGGGTCACGAAAAGAAGAGTAAATCGACGCTTTTACATGGCTTTAAGAAAAGCCCATCATCAGCGATAATCACTCCCTTTCTTAATCATCGCGGAGTGTTGATGAGCGATTTGCAGCCTTTCCCTCTGACGCGCAAGCGCCCCATGAAACTGTACACGCTGGTCACGTTGATGGTGTCCGCGATTATCGCCTCGGTGTTGCTGGTAGTTTTTGCGCTCTATTCCGTGCAGATCACCCGGGCGACCCGCGATGATGTAAAAGATACCGCTCTGGGCATCGCCCGCACGCTGGCCGACAGCCCGGAAATCCAGCGCGGCCTGATGCAGTCGCCGCAGGCCGACATCATTCAGCCCATCGCCAAAGCCGTCACCCAACGCAACGATCTGCTGCTTACCGTGGTGACCGACATGCGGGGGATTCGCTACTCGCACCCGAACGAGGCGCTCATCGGCCTGCATTTTATCGGCAACGATCTGGAACCCGCGCTGGAAGGCAAAGAGAATGTCTCGGTTAACCGCGGCGCCCTCGCCGAGGCGCTTCGCGTTTTCACGCCGGTCTATGACAGCCAACACGATCAGATCGGGGTCGTCGTGGTCGGGATTTCCCTCAAAAAGGTGGAAGACCAGATAGCCCGCGGGCGGCTCAACGCGCTCTGGACGATTCTGTTCAGCATCTTTATGAGTTCGATGGCGATATGGGGTCTGGTACGGGTCCTGAAACGCATCCTGTTCGGGCTAGAACCCTATGAAATCTCCGCCCTGTTCGAACAGCGCCAGGCGATGCTGCAGTCGCTTCGCGAAGGGGTGCTGGCCGTCGACATTCACGGCCGCGTGACGATGATTAACCACGCTGCCAGAGAGATATTACTTCTTCCCTCCGGCAAGCAGACCGAAAACACCAGCGAGCCGCTGCTGGCAAGCCTGCGTGAGGTATCGAAAACCGGGATTGCGCGTCAGGATCAGGAGATTAGCTGCAACGGACGACTGCTGCTCTGCAACATGGTGCCGGTCAAAAGCCAGAATCGGGTGATCGGGGCTATCAGCACCTTCCGCGATAAAACGGAAATCAGCCAGCTGATGCAGCGTATTGATGGCATGGTCAACTACGTCGACGCCCTGCGCAGCCACACGCACGAGTTTATGAATAAACTGCATGTGATCCTGGGCCTGCTACACATGAAGCGCTACGACAAGCTGGAGGAGTACATCATCCAGACGGCGCATAATTACCAGACGGACATTGGCACGATCCAGAGCAAGGTAAAGTCCCCGGTCGTTGCCGGGTTCCTGCTGGGTAAAATCAACCGGGCGAAAGAGGCCGGCGTCACCCTGACGCTGGCGGATGAAAGCCTGATACCGGATACCGGCAGTGAAGAGCAGGTTGCGGTGCTGATCACCGCCCTGGGTAACTTAATCGAAAACGCGCTCGACGCGATGGCAGGACAGCAGGAAGGCGAGATTGGCCTGCTGCTGCATTATCAGAATGGCTGGCTCAGCTGCGAAGTCAGCGACGACGGCCCCGGCATTGATCCCACTCAGCTGGAGGCTATTTTTACTAAGGGGTTCTCAACAAAAGGTGAAAACCGCGGCGTTGGGCTGTTCCTTGCTCGCCAGCAGATCCAGAACCTGGGCGGCGATATTACCGTCGAGTCTGAGCCTGGCGTATTTACCCAATTTTTTGTTCACATCCCCTGGGATAGCGAGAGGAATATCGCGTGATAAATGTATTAATTGTCGATGATGACGCCATGGTAGCCGATCTCAACCGTCTGTACGTCAACCGTGTTGAAGGCTTCAGCTGCTGCGGCGTCGCCTCCACGCTCAATCAGGCCAGGGCCTTTATCAATAACCCCAGCCAGCCTGTCGATCTGGTGCTGCTGGACGTCTACATGCAGCAGGATAACGGGCTGGATCTGCTGCCCGATATTCGCGCGTCAGGCCGCCCGATTGATGTGATTATGATCTCCTCGGCCGCCGATGCCGCCACGATCCAGACCTCCATCCACTACGGCGTGGTGGATTATCTGATAAAGCCGTTCCAGTTCCCGCGCTTTGAAGAGGCGCTGAACGGCTGGAAGGCAAAACACAGCCTGATGGGCTCGCACCAGTATTACGAGCAGGCGGACGTCGACAGGCTGATCCACGGCGGCGCGCCGGAGCTGGCGGACACTAAAAAATTGCCGAAGGGGTTAACGCCGCAAACGCTGCGCACGATTTGCCAGTGGATTGATGGCCACCCGGAGACGGAATTTTCCACCGACGATCTGGCTAACGCAGTCAATATCTCCCGCGTCTCCTGCCGTAAGTACCTGATTTGGCTTGCGCAGATCAACATTCTGTTCACCAGCATTCACTATGGCGCCACCGGGCGTCCGGTGTATCGCTACCGCTTACAGCCGGAACAGATCGGGCTGCTCAAACAGTACTGCCAATAACGCGGTAGCTCTCGTCCAGAAGGGTAAAACGGAAGTGGTGCATCGAGGAGATCACCACTTCTTTTGTTTTGGTCACAAAGATAGCTTCAATATCGGGGCGCGCACGCAGGGCGGCACAGCCCTTTTCTACCCCCATGCCGTATATCAGCGTGGTCCAGATGTCGCCGTCAATGGAGTCTTTTGAAATGATAGTGACGCTCTCCAGCTCGTTGTCGAGCGGATACCCGGTGCGCGGATCGAGAATATGGTGATAGCGCTTGCCGTTCTGCTCGAAGTAGCGCTCGTACGTTCCCGAGGTCACCACGGATAGGTTCTCCACCGTCATCGCACCGATAAGCGCGTCACCGGCGAACGGTTTTTTTAGCCCCACGCTCCAGCCCCCTTCCGGCGAGCCTAACGTCTGGATGTTTCCGCCGAGGTTGATCAGCCCCAGCTCAGCGCCCTCTTTGCGCAGGTAGTCCCGCACCCGGTCGGCGATATAGCCTTTGGCGATGGCCCCCAGATCAATCTCCATCCCCGATCTGGTCAGAAACACGCTGGTCTGCGCCTCATCAAGGATGACCTCCTCGGGCCGGGTTATCGCCAGCAGGGACGCAATGTCATCGGCAGGCGGAACGCTGTCTCCCTGAAAGCCAATCTTCCAGCGCTTCACCAGCGGGCCGATCGCCAGGTTAAACGCGCTGTCTTTTAGCATGCTTGCCGCTTTGGCACAGCGGATCAGTTCAAACACCGGACGACTGACGGCAACCGGATGCTGGCCCGCCGCATGGTTGATGTCCATCACCTGCGAATGCGCCCGGTTAACGGTGAGGAGATCTTCGTACTGTTTGATCAGGCGGAAAACGCGGGACGCGAGGGCTTCGTCATGGGAGAAGAGCTTCAGGAGAATGGGCGAGCCCATCAGAACGGCGGAGTAGCTGTAAACGCGATGGCTATCAGGCATTGCATGTGTCCTCAGATGTAGCCCCGGCAGGCACCGCGCCGCCGGGGAGACAGGAGCCTTACGTTCTTTTTGAGCGCATCGCCGCCTGATGTCCTGCAAGGGTACCAAAAATAATGATATCCGCCACCGCGTTACCGCCGATACGGTTGCCGCCGTGGATCCCCCCGACCACTTCACCCGCCGCAAACGCACCCGGCAGTACGTTGTGGTTGCTGTCCAGCACGCAGGTTTCGGTGTTGATGGTCACGCCGCCCATGGTGTGATGCACGCCTGGCGCAATCTGAATAGCGTAGAAAGGCCCTTCGTTGATAGGCGCACGCAGCGCGGTGGTACGACCAAAATCGTCATCGTGCTGTTTTTCAACGAAACCGTTGTAACGTTCCAGGGTCGCGAGGAAAGCGTGGTGATCCATACCGAGCGCTTCCGCCAGCGCTTTTGGCGAGCTGGCGCTGGTCACGAAGCCTTTCGCAATATACTCATCCGCGGCTTTGTTTTTGGCACGTACGTGCTCGTCAAAGACGATGTACGCGTATTTCTCCGGCAGCGCGATGATTGACGCCGAGACTTTATCGCGGGTCGACATTTCGTTGTAGAAGCGCTCCCCTTTCTGGTTGACCAGAATCGCCCCGCCCCCGCGGATGGATTCGGAAATCAGGTACGAGGTGTTCTGCTCAACGGTTGGGTGAATTTGGATTTCGCCCATATCCACGGTGCCCGCCCCGATGCGCTCCAGCAGCGCGATACCGCCGCCGGTTGCCCCTTTGTGGTTGGTGGTGACGAACCCTTCCAGATCCGGACGGTATTTGACGACCATCTGGCTGTTGGCGCTGAAGCCGCCCGTCGCCACGATCACGCTTTTCGCTGCCACGGTGACGGTTTCGTTCTCTTCAGTGGTCAGGCGAACCCCGGTCACTTCACCGTTCTCGAAGAGAATGTCGCTGACGGAGGTATCCAGCATCACCTCGATGTTGCGTTTGTTGACGTTACGCACCAGGCCGCTGATCAGGTAGCCCCCCACCGCAGAGCCGTCTTTTGGACGGTGAGTACGGTCGATGCTCATCCCACCGGTGGTGGTAATGTCGTTCAGCATGATGCCGCGCGTTGCCAGCCACTCAATCGCCTGCGGCGCGTTCTCGACAAAGCGGCGCAGCAGTTCAGGGTTGTTCTTGTTGCCGCCGCCTTTCAGGCTTTCCTGGTAGAACAGCTCTTTGCTGTCCTGAATGCCCTTCACGCGCTGGAAGCGGGTTTCAGCGGCATTCATACCGGCAGAGGCTTTAATGGTGTTCCCGCCGATGGTTGGCATTTTCTCGACAATCAGCACGCTCGCGCCTTCGTCGTGAGCCTGAATCGCCGCCGCCAGACCGGCGCCGCCGCTGCCGACTACCACCACGTCCACGCTGCGGGTTTCGTTCGGGTCAACGCCCTCTTCCGCTGCCAGCGCTTTGCTGGATTTCAGCATCGCTTTAGAGACCGCTTTCTTCACCGCTTCACTCTGGCTGGTTGCACCGGTGATGGCATCCACGTGCGGGGTATTGGCGTCAAGAATGCGGGTACGGATCTCTTCAAAGCTGGTGACGAACTCAACGTCATCGCTCGGGCCAGAGGCCAGCTCGATGTCCGCAATGCGGTCGGTTTCCAGACTGACGTTAATCACCAGCTCGTTCGCGTCGTCCTGCACCTTCTCGGTGAACATGCCCGGTTTGAATTTCGATTCGCCCATGCTCATGTCGCGGATCATCGCTTCCACCAGCGAGAAGCGCCACAGCGGTTCAGGAATGCTCAGTTCCTCGCGTTTGGTGCTGTCCATAAACAGCTCAAGGTTTTCACCCGCCGCGATGCGGTCGGTCCAGTCCGGGTAGGCAATAGTGGCGCGGCCAACGGCAATCAGGTCGTAACCGTGGTCCAGCGCTTCATTCACGTCTGACGCATTCACCACGCCGCCCACGCCCATCACCGGAACCTGCGCCAGGGTTTCAGAGCGCATCGCGCAGTATTTTTCGATCAGCGGCGTCGGGTCCTGGGTGTCGACAATGGACGGACGCAAGGTCGCGCCGACGGAGAAGTGCAGGTAGTCCACGCCGCGCGCCGCCAGTTTTTCCAGCAGGTACATGGTGTCTTCAAAGCGGATGCCCGGCACTTCCAGCTCTTCAGGGGAGAAACGGTAGCCAATAATAAACGCGTCGTCCGCGTACTGGCGCACCATTTTGTGGGTGATGTCCAGCACCGCCAGCGGGAACTTCGCGCGATTGTCGCGGCTGCCGCCCCACTCGTCGTCGCGCTGGTTAGAGTTTGGAGAGTAGAACTGCTGAATCAGGTAGGTGTTCGCCCCGTGGATTTCCACGCCGTCAAAACCGGCCTGGATGGCGCGGCGCACGGCTTCACCAAACTTGCCGATCATGCCTTCCACTTCTTCGGCGGTCAGGGCAACCGGCGTTGCGGCACCGTCACGCGGCGCGGCCACGGCGCTTGGGCCAACCGGGGTACGGCCACCGATCAGTTTCGGATCAACCATGCGGCCACCGTGGTAGATCTGCAGCAGGGCCTTAGATCCTTTGGATTTAATGGCCTCGGCGATTTTCGCCAGCCCGGCGATTTTCTCGTCGTTATCAATACCAATTGCCCCCGGGAAGGCAAGGCCGAGATCGTCGACGAAGCAGCACTCCACGATGATGGTGCCAATGCTGCCGGAACGGGCCCGATAGTACTCCACCAGCTCGCTGGTGACGGTGCCGTCATAATAGCCGGTACAGGTGGTCATAGGGGCCATTAACAAACGGTTTTTCAGTTCAGTGCCATTCGGTAATGTGAAGGGGCTAAGAATGCGTTCGTTAGTGCTCATAATAGAAACTCCAAACTTTTAAAAATTGAGAATTCGTTATCGGATTGATTTTTTATTTCGTCGTTTTTTGCCGATGTCATGATATTAATATAATGATTTTTTTAGTTTCTAAAGTTATTACGTTAGTTAAAAAACTATTTAATCCCTGTGATAACACTAATAATACATTGGTGTTAGCGATTGTCATTCAGGCATTCACAATATTTTAAAATACGTTAAATAAAAAATGGTAAAACCATTTCGCCAAAAACCAAAAACACCCTTTAAAATCAACTAAATAGGCGTTATTAAAATTTCGAATTGTTACAGAAATGATAAAATAAACCCGCAAAAAAAGATAATAACCACATACGCCAGAGTGGTTATTAATAAAAGCATAAAAATAACGCTGCAATTCTGTTTTTTTGATCTCGATCAATAGTCATGGCATTTAAAAGCGCAATATAAAAACATCATCATTTTTTAATTTAACGCACACAAAAAAGCGTTAAATCGCTATTACTGAAAATACAAAAACGCACCTTTAATAACTAAAAAAAGCAAAGAAACTTAAGAAAGCAATTTTGACTTTTCAGTGCGACCGAATTTTTGACAACTTAAGACGTGAAACTATGAATACAAAAACTGCTGTAACGCCCCCTGTGGCGAACCAGGCATCAAATGGAAACGCAAAACGTCTGCTGATGATGGCACTGCCCGTCATCGTCGCCGTACTGCTGCTGTTTGTTCCGGTACCGGAAGGACTGCCTCCTTATGCATGGCACTACTTCGCCATCTTCGTCGGCGTGATCGTCGGTCTTATCTTCGAACCCCTGCCGGGCGCGGTGATCGGCCTGACCGGCGTGGTCGCCATTGCCCTGTGCAGCCAGTGGGTGCTGTTCAGCCCTGAACAGCTGGCTGACCCAAAATTTAAGCTGGCGGGCGCCTCCTTTAAGTGGGCAGTGAGCGGGTTTGGTAACTCCACCGTCTGGCTGATTTTCGGTGCCTTTATGTTTGCCGCAGGCTACGACAAAACCCGCTTCGGCCGCCGTCTGGCGCTGATTCTGGTGAAGTATCTTGGCCGTCGCAGCCTGACGCTCGGTTACGCGATTACGTTTGCGGACCTGCTGCTGGCACCGTTCACTCCGTCCAACACCGCGCGCAGCGGTGGGACCATCTACCCGATCATCGCTAACCTGCCGCCGCTGTACGGTTCAAAACCCAACGACCCAAGCGCGCGTAAGATTGGTTCGTACCTGATGTGGGTGGCGATCACCGCGGCCTGTATCACCAGTTCAATGTTCCTCTCCGCCCTCGCGCCAAACCTGCTGGCCCTGGCGCTGGTGAAAAGTACGGTTGGGATCGACATCTCCTGGGGGACCTGGTTCCTCGCCTTCCTGCCGCTGGGTATCCTGCTGATTCTGACCATGCCGCTGCTGGCCTACTGGTTCTACCCACCTGAAGTCAAAGTGAATAACGAAGTGCCGCTGTGGGCGACCCGCGAGCTGGAAAAACTGGGCAAACTGTCGCGCAATGAGATCCTTCTGCTGGTGTTCGTATGCTGCGCGCTGCTGATGTGGATCTTCGCCGCCGCGTGGATTGAACCCGCGATGGCAGCCCTGCTTATCGTTGGCCTGATGCTGTGGACCGGAGTGCTGGAGTGGAACGATATAACCGGTAACAAAGCGGCGTGGAACACCTTCGTCTGGTTCGCCACCCTGGTGGCGCTGGCGGATGGCCTCTCCTCTACCGGCTTTATCAGCTGGCTGGGTAAAGAAGGCGGCCTGCTGATGAGCGGTATCTCTCCGGGCGTGGCGACCATCGTCCTGCTGCTGGCGTTCTACCTGCTGCACTACCTGTTTGCCAGCACCACCGCGCACACCACGGCGCTGCTGCCAGCGATGCTGACCATCGCCTCCACCATTCCGGGCATGAATATGGAAGTGTTCGTTCTGCTGATGGTGACCTCGCTGGGCGTGATGGGGATTATCACCCCGTACGGTACTGGCCCAAGCCCGATTTACTACGGTAGCGGCTACCTGCCAACCA
Source organism: Enterobacter cloacae complex sp. P47BA (assembly GCF_014930485.1). Classification (NCBI taxonomy): domain Bacteria; kingdom Pseudomonadati; phylum Pseudomonadota; class Gammaproteobacteria; order Enterobacterales; family Enterobacteriaceae; genus Enterobacter; species Enterobacter cloacae complex sp. P47BA. The sequence continues at coordinate 117,457 of NZ_JADBRF010000002.1, forward strand.
AAGACTACTGGCGCCTCGGCACCATCTTCGGAGCCATCTTCCTGGCGGCCCTGCTGCTGATTGGCTACCCGTGGATGTCCATGATGTTCTGATTCCTGACCGCCGGACTTCTCCTCCGGCGGTTTTATTTTTGTGGAGCAATACGCTATGTCAAACAAACCGTTTATCTACCAGAACCCCTTCCCTCTTTCGCATGACGACACCGAATACTACCTGCTGACCAACGAGCACGTTTCCGTTGCCGAGTTCGAAGGCCAGGAAATCCTGAAAGTGGAGCCGGAAGCGCTGACCCTGCTGGCACAGCAGGCCTTCCACGACGCCGCATTTATGCTGCGTCCTTCCCACCAGAAGCAGGTTGCCGCCATTCTTAACGACCCGGAAGCCAGCGAGAACGATAAGTACGTGGCCCTGCAGTTCCTGCGTAACTCTGAAATTGCCGCCAAAGGCGTGCTGCCAACCTGCCAGGATACCGGCACGGCAATCATTATGGGTAAGAAAGGCCAGCGCGTCTGGACCGGCGGCGGTGACGAAGCGGCCCTGAGCCAGGGCGTGTATAACACCTATATTGAAGACAACCTGCGCTACTCGCAGAATGCGGCGCTGGATATGTATAAAGAAGTGAATACCGGCACCAACCTGCCCGCACAGATTGACCTCTACAGCGTCGACGGGGACGAATACAAATTCCTGTGCATGGCGAAGGGCGGCGGCTCTGCCAACAAAACCTATCTCTACCAGGAAACCAAAGCGCTGATTACCCCGGCGAAGCTGAAAAACTACCTGGTTGAGAAGATGCGTACCCTGGGGACCGCAGCCTGCCCGCCGTACCATATCGCGTTTGTTATCGGCGGCACCTCAGCGGAAGCCACGCTGAAAACCGTGAAGCTCGCCTCCACCCGCTACTACGACGCGCTGCCAACCGAAGGCAACGAGCACGGCCAGGCGTTCCGCGACGTTCAGCTCGAACAGGAACTGCTCCAGGAAGCACAGAACCTCGGCCTCGGCGCGCAGTTCGGCGGGAAATACTTCGCCCACGATATCCGCGTGATCCGCCTGCCTCGCCACGGTGCCTCCTGCCCAATCGGCATGGGGGTTTCCTGCTCCGCAGACCGCAACATCAAAGCGAAAATCAACCGCGATGGGATCTGGATTGAGAAGCTGGAGCACAACCCGGGCCAGTATATTCCGGAGTCACTGCGCCAGCAGGGCGAAGGCGACGTGGTGAGCATCAACCTGAACAAGCCGATGAACGAGATCCTGGCGCAGCTTTCCGCGCACCCGGTCTTTACCCGCCTGTCGCTGAACGGCACCATCATCGTGGCGCGCGACATCGCCCACGCGAAGCTGAAAGAGCTGATCGACAACGGTGAAGAACTGCCGCAGTACGTCAAAGATCATCCGATTTACTACGCGGGCCCGGCCAAAACGCCTGAAGGCTACGCGTCTGGCTCACTCGGTCCAACTACCGCAGGGCGCATGGATTCGTATGTGGACTTACTGCAGTCGCACGGCGCGAGCATGATCATGCTGGCGAAAGGCAACCGCAGCCAGCAGGTGACGGACGCCTGCCATAAGCACGGCGGCTTCTACCTCGGCAGCATCGGCGGCCCGGCGGCGGTGCTGGCGCAAAACAGCATTAAGAGCCTGGAGTGCGTCGCGTATCCTGAGCTGGGCATGGAAGCCATCTGGAAGATCGAAGTGGAGAACTTCCCGGCGTTTATTCTGGTGGATGATAAAGGCAACGACTTCTTCCAGCAGATCCAGAACAAACAGTGCAAAGGCTGTTCACAGCGCTGAGTGCTTCCATACGTCCGGCAGGAGCGACAGCGTTTCAGCGATCGTGCTGCGCTTGTCGCTCCCCGGCTTCCAGATGGTGACCATCGTCTGACCAATCCCCTGGCTGCCCACTTCGGTGTGCAGCCTTTTTACGTTTTGCCACTGACCGGCATGAAAATGCGTCGGTAAGAATCCCCAGCCGCAGCCGCGCTCCAGCAGACCGCGCAGCATCTCCGGTTCATTGGTAAAGAGGGTATGCCCGGAAATCTGCAGGCGGCGCGCCACCGGCTCGTCCGAGGCGGGGTGCATGACGACCTGGGGCACCAGGGAGAGATCGAGCAGCGACAGAGGGGAAGAACGGTCAGCAAACAGCCCGCTGGCGGCATAAAAATCCATATCAATGGCACCCAGGGCGCGCCACTCCATATCATTGCCCACGCTGCGGTTGCGTGCCTGGCAGATGGCGAGATCCGCGTCGTTGTTCGCCAGCAGCCGTTCCGATTCATCCCGCGAGGCGCAAATAAGGCTCAGGCGGATTTTCCGCACCGCCATTTCAGCAATCACCCCATGCAGAAAGGCTCTGGGCGTAAAAGGATCGTAGACCAGCGTCAGGTCCTGCGTGGCACCGTGCGGCACCTCTCTGGCAAACGCCTCAAAGGCTTTTACCTGCCGCATCAGCAGGTGCGCCTGGCGCTGAAGCTGTTCCCCTTCGGGCGTGAGCCGCAGGGTGCGGCCGTCGCGAATAAACAGCGCGTAGCCTAACCCATCCTCAAGAAAATCAACCAGATCGCGAAGCGTCGTTCGGTCCTTCTTCAGCGCCACCGCGGCTTTACTCAGGCTCCCGTTCTCGGCCACGGCGGTAAATGCCTCGAGCTGTGCAAAAGAGTAAATCAATCCCGCCACGCTACGCTCCCTCTGTTTTTTGGGGGGATTTTCCCCCGCTACGCGTTTTTTATTATAGCCCCGGGGTTTTTAAACTAAAGCCGTTCCTAACCTGTAAGAGACGGATATGAAAAACAGAAAAGTAAACCATGCCCTGCTGGCGGGCCTTGTCTTCAGCACCCTGATCTCCCCTGCGGCAGTGGCGGCCTGTAAAGGCACCGACCTCAGCGCCTGTCCAGCCCCCTTCGACACCGCGCTGCCGGACACCCATAAGATGCTCACCTGGAGTCAGGCCGATCGCGTGGTGGGCTTTCGCAATGACTATCGCAACTACGCCGGGGATCGTTTCCGCCACGGTAACGCCGTGCCGCTGCAAATGTCGGACAAGCCGCTCACGGACGCACACTATCAGGTCAACGGCAGGCGCTACGGCCTTCAGGAGTACCTCCAGCGCCAGAACGTCAGCGGCATGCTGGTGCTGAAGGACGGCAAAATCGCCTGGAAGTACCTTGGAGAGGGCAATACCGACTCCACGCTCTGGACCTCGCGCTCGGTTGGGAAATCGGTGGTATCGGCGCTGGTGGGCGTGGCCCTCAAAGAGGGAAAGATCCACTCGCTTGACGACCTGGTCACGCGGTATGAACCCGACCTGAAAGGCACCGCGTGGGACGGCGTGACGCTTAAGCAGCTTATCACCCATACCTCCGGCGTGGCGTGGAACGAGGATTACACCAACCCTAAATCCGACTTCGCGCAGCTCACCGAGTGCGAGGCGAAGCCGGGTACCTATGACTGCGTGCGCAAGCTGGTGAAGGGGTTACGCAGGGCGCACCCGGCCGGAGAGAGCTGGTCTTACTCTTCGGGCGGCGCCTGGCTGCTGGGTGACGTGCTGGAGCGGGCCACCGGCATGACGCTGGCGGCCTATCTGGAGAAAAGCATCTGGCAGCCTTACGGCATGGCGAGCGACGGCGTGTGGCATGCCTACAGCAAAGGCCAGCATGACGTTGGCGCGCACGGCTTTAACTCCACACTGGAGGACTGGGGGCGCTTCGGGCAATTTATCCTGAGCAACGGTACGCTGCCGAACGGTAAGACCATTCTGCCGGAAAACTGGATCCAACAGTCGTCAGACTGGACGAAGGCCAAAGGCTCGGTCTCAGACGCCCATCCCGAGGGGCTGTACGGCTATCAGTGGTGGAACAACGAAGTGCCCGCCAACGCCACGGGCGTAGAGCCGACGGCCCAGGATTCGCTGAAAGGTTCACTCTGGGCGCTGGGCATTTTCGGGCAGATGATTATGGTGAACCCGAAGGAAAATCTGGTCATTGTCCAGTGGTCTACCTGGCCGCAGGCGGAACCGTCCTTCAGCGCCCAGCCGCTGGAGGCCTCTCTGATGTTTAGCGCGATTGCCAGAGCGCTGCGCTAAATGGCCTCCGCCGGGTAACGACGCGGTTACCCGGCTCATTCTGAAACGCGCCTCTGCGCTACATCACAAAATCGCAATATCAGAGGCTTACAGAATATTGGTGAATAAAAAGCCAATATTTTGTTAAGTTATTGTTGCCATTAATTGTATTTGTTCGCCGGATTATATTCATGCAAGAAACGCATCAGTCGATGCGGCATTTGCGCTTATCTAATTCCTCATCCTGATCCAGTTTTCAGAAACAGACGCGTAAAACGTCAACAATAAACTGGAGATAACCATGTTTTCCTCAACCTCACCTGCAACCGTACGCTCTAAGGCGGGCGCGATACTTCGCGTGACGTCCGGCAACTTTCTTGAACAATTCGATTTCTTTCTTTTCGGCTTCTACGCCACCTACATTGCCCACACATTCTTCCCGGCGAGCAGTGAATTTGCGTCGCTGATGATGACCTTCGCGGTCTTCGGCGCGGGCTTCTTGATGCGTCCAGTCGGGGCCATTGTGCTGGGGGCTTATATTGACAAGGTCGGTCGCCGCAAAGGGCTGATCGTGACGCTTTCCATCATGGCGGCAGGCACCTTCCTGATCGTGCTGATCCCGTCCTATCAAAGCATCGGGCTTTGGGCACCGTTGCTGGTACTGACGGGCCGTCTGCTACAGGGCTTTTCCGCCGGTGCGGAGCTTGGAGGCGTCTCAGTCTATCTCGCTGAAATCGCCACGCCGGGCCGTAAAGGGTTCTATACCAGCTGGCAGTCCGGCAGTCAGCAGGTTGCCATTATGGTCGCCGCGGCGATGGGCTTTGCCCTGAACGCGCTGATGGAAGAGAGCGCCATTCGTGAATGGGGCTGGCGCATCCCGTTCCTGTTCGGCTGTTTAATCGTGCCGTTTATCTTTTTCCTGCGCCGCAAGCTGGAGGAGACGGAAGAGTTCAGCGCGCGCCGCCATCATCTTGAGATGCGTCAGGTCTTTAAAACGCTGCTTGGCAACTGGCAGGTGGTGGTCGCGGGCATGCTGATGGTGGCGATGACCACCACCGCGTTCTACCTGATCACCGTCTACGCGCCAACCTTCGGCAAAAAAGTGCTGATGCTGAGCGCCTCGGACAGCCTGCTGGTCACGCTGCTGGTTGCGATCTCTAACTTCATCTGGCTGCCGGTGGGCGGCGCGCTGTCGGACCGCTTCGGGCGTAAACCGGTGCTGATTGCCATGACCCTGCTGGCGCTGGCCAGCAGCTATCCGGCCCTGACGCTGCTGGCTGATGCGCCAAGCTTCTCCATGATGCTGAGCGTCCTGCTGTGGCTCTCCTTCCTGTACGGGCTGTATAACGGTGCGATGATCCCAGCGCTGACGGAAATTATGCCCGCTGAAGTCCGCGTGGCAGGGTTCTCTCTGGCTTACAGCCTCGCAACGGCGATCTTCGGCGGCTTTACCCCGGTGATGTCCACCGCGCTGATTGAATACACAGGTGACAAAGCCTCGCCGGGCTACTGGATGAGCTTCGCCGCGGTGTGTGCCCTGCTGGCAACCCTCTACCTCTACCGTCGTCGCGCGGTTTCGGTGCAAAACACCGTTAAGTCGCAGGGGGCCGCATGACTCGCACTTCTCGTTATGCCGCCACCGCGCTGATGCTGACGTTCCTGAGCGCCAATGCCTGCGCTCAGGAGGTGAAAGTGATGATTTCAGGCGGTTTCAAAGCCGCCCTTGAAAAGCTGGCACCGGAATATGAACGCCAGACCGGCGATACCATCGTGATTATTCCCGGTCCGTCAATGGGCGCTACGCCGCAGGCGATCCCAAACCGGCTCGCGCGCGGCGAGAAAGCCGACGTGGTGATTATGGTGGGCGATGCGCTGGCGAAGCTCGAAAAAACCAGCCAGACCCAGCCGGGTTCGCGAACCGAACTTGCGGACTCCCCCGTCGGAATGGTGGTGAAAAAAGGGGCGGGTGTCCCTGATATCAGCAGCGAGGCGACGCTACGTAACGCGCTGCTTCAGGCCAGCTCCATCGCCTACTCAGACAGCGCCAGCGGCAGGTATGTCAGCCAGACGTTGTTCAAGAAACTAGGGATTGAAAAGGAGGCGGCGGCTAAAGCAACGATGGTCGAACGCATTCCGGTTGCTTCGGAAGTGGCAAAAGGGAAATACGCCGTGGGCTTCCAGCAGGTGAGCGAGCTGCTGCCGGTTCAGGGCGTCACCTTTATCGGTAAAATCCCGGATAATCTGCAGTACATCACGCGCTTCGCGGGTGCAGTTACCCGTCACGCAGAACATCCTGACGAGGGGAAAGCGCTGCTGACCTATCTCGCCTCACCGCCCTCACGCGCCGTCATCGAGAAGACGGGGATGATCCCCGTTACGTCCGGCGATACCGCTCGGTGATCTCTTTTTCCAGCTCAGCCGCGATATAAGACTGGATGCGCCCCCGGCGCCGGATAAGCCCCACGGTGCGTTTCACTTCCGGCGCCACCAGCGGCAGATGCGTCAGCGGCGTGTGCTCTGACGTCGGCATCGACATGGCGGGAACGGCGGCAATGCCGATCCCCGCCTCTACCATACCGAGCATCGTGGTGACGTGGCGCGTTTCGCAGACGCTGGGGCGCTCGGGAATGATATCCCCCAGCATCCGATCCAGCAGGTTGCGGTTCCCCGACGTTTTATCGAGGGAGATATAGTCCTGCTGGTAAAACGCCTGCCAGGTCAGGTGGCTCTTCTGCGCCAGCGGGTGGTCCTTTCTGCACGCCACAACGTAGACATCCTCCACCAGCGGGAAAAATTCAATTTCAGACGGCAAGTTTCCCGCAAAGCAGATGCCAAAATCCGCCTGGCTTCGGGCCACGGCGTCAATCACATTCCCCGCGCTGCTGTCGATGAGCTTAATGCGAACGCGCGGAAAGCGGGACTGAAAGCGACGGATCACATCAGGCATAAAATAACAGGCGGCGGAAGGTACCGCGGCGACCGTAATCAGCCCCGTCCGCTCTTCACTGGCCTTATCGACATCCGCCAGCATTGATTCTACGTTGTCGAGCAGCTGCGCTGAGCGTTCAGCAAAGTTTTGCCCGTATAACGTCAGGGCGACGCGGCGGGTGGTTCGGTCAAACAGCCTGATTCCCAGCGCGGCTTCCAGCTTTTCGATTCTGCGGCTCAGCGCCGACTGGGATATGCAGATTGATTCAGCGGCGACACGGAAGTTACCGTATTCCACTAACGCCCTGAAGGCATAGAGATCGTTAAGGTCGAAATTCACGGGCATAGCGTCTGGATGTCCTGTCAGGGAAAGCAACAAAGTCAAAAATAATAGCGTCTTATTGACCTTCCGCAACCGGCGCGGTGTTGAAATAGGTCAGAGGTCGTTGAGATTGAGGCGAATGCGCCCGGCCTGGTCAGCAATCGCCTGCCGTTCCTCTTCCTTCATATCCGCAAGCTGTTTATAGACAATGCCCAGGCGGGGATTGTTACCGAGGCGCGCTCGGTTGCGCGCAAAGAAATCCCAGTAGAGGGCATTGAACGGGCACGCCAGCTCTCCGGTGCGCTGGTTGTGCTGGTACCGACATTCCTGACAGTAATTACTCATCTTATGAATGTAGGATGCGCTTGAGACATAGGGCTTACTGGCCAGTAATCCGCCATCGCCAAACTGGCTCATGCCGAGAGTATTGGGCAGCTCCACCCATTCAAACGCATCAATATAGACCCCCAGATACCACTCATGAACCGCCTGCGGCGACAGGCCGCTGAGCAGACTAAAGTTACCGATCACCATCAGGCGCTGGATATGGTGGGCGTAAGCCTCGGTAAGCGATTGCCCAACGGCATGCGCCAGGCAGCGCATCTGCGTTTTGCCCGTCCAGAACCAGTCCGGCAGCGGGGCGTGCTGCTCCAGGGCATTCAGCTCGCGATAGCCCGGCATTTGCGACCAGTAGATCCCGCGCACGTACTCCCGCCAGCCGAGAATTTGTCGGATAAAACCTTCAACGGCAGGCAGCGGCGCGTGGCCAGAACGCCATGCCTGCTGGGCGGCGGCCACTACTTCCCGGGGATTAAGCATTTTGGTATTCAGCGCAAAAGAAATTAACGAATGAAAAAGAAAAGGTTCCTCCGCGTGCATCGCATCCTGCCAGTTTCCAAACTGCGGGAGCACGTGAGAAATAAACGCATCCAGACTGGCTTTGGCTTCCGAACGGTTGAGCGGCCAGCGAAAATTGTCGGCCTGCGGTTCGCCGAAGGTCTTTACGCCGCAGCGTTGGATCTCTGCCCACAAGGCTGAACGATCGTGGCGGGGGCGCGAGTCACCCGGCGCGGGCGGCTCGCCGGACCAGCGCCTGCGGTTTTCAGCATCATAATTCCATTTCCCCCCTTCCGGCTCGCCTTCAGAGGTCAAGAGAATCCCGTGCCGACGGCGCATTTCCCGATAAAAGTATTCCATTCGCCAGCTTTTACGCGACGCAAAAAACGTGCTTACCGCGTCCCGGGGGGTGAAAAAATGCTCGCTGCTGACGCAGGCTGTTTCGACGGACGCTGTTTTCGCCCACGCCTGCAGCTGCGCATCAAGACGCCATTCGTCGGGCTCCTGCCACAACACCCTGTCGGCGCTGTAATGCGTAACAAGCGCGTTGAGATTCTCTTCCAGCGCGCCGCGGTTTGAACCGTCAGAGAGCCGGACATACCTCACCCGATGCCCCTTCTCTTTTAATGCAGAGGCAAACGCGCGCATGGCCGCGAAGATAGCGATAACTTTCTGGGCATGATGCAGCACGTATGCGGTTTCCGCCCGCAGCTCCAGCATCACGTAAATGACGTTTGGGTTGCGGGTATCAAACCAGCTGTGATGCGGATTAAGCTGATCGCCCAGGATCAGACGCAGCTCGGTCAACGATGGCTCCTGCGGCAACGCTCGGAACAGTATTTGACCTCATCCCAGCATTTCGCCCATTTTTTGCGCCACGTCATCGGCCGCTGGCAGTGCACACACAGCCGGCTGGGCAGGTCCTGCTTGTTGCCTTTGAAATCGCTCATCTTTTCAATACCGTACTGATTTATTTACCCCACCTGCGGATAAAGGCTACGACAGACGTCACAAAATGAAGGTGATGCCTGCAAAGCGCTACCCACCGCTACGTACGAAATGATAGTTTATTCGGGCTGTAAGTGTTGCAATGATAACGTTCCCCTTTGTGTTCAAGTGACGAGTTTGCGAGCAAAGTGATGATTAAGTGGCCCTGGAAAACGAATGAGGCTGGCCGGGATATGGCGCTGCCGTGGGATGACGCGCTGGCGATCCCTGTTCTGGCGAATCTTAAGCCGGATGAACAATCGAAGCTGGTTCAGATGGCGGATCGTTTTTTGCAGCAAAAACGCCTGGTGCCGCTGCAGGGGTTCGAGCTTGATCCGCTGAAAAACGCCCGCATCGCCCTGCTTTTCTGCCTGCCGGTGCTGGAGCTCGGCATTGAGTGGCTGGACGGTTTTCATGAAGTGCTGATTTATCCTGCACCGTTCGTCGTCGATGACGAGTGGGAGGATGATATCGGGCTGGTACACAACCAGCGGGTGGTGCAGTCCGGGCAAAGCTGGCAGCAGGGGCCAATTATCCTCAACTGGCTCGACATTCAGGACTCGTTCGACGCCTCAGGCTTTAATCTGATTATTCACGAGGTGGCGCATAAGCTTGATACCCGCAACGGCGATCGCGCCAGCGGCGTGCCTTTTATTCCGCTACGTGAAGTCGCAGGATGGGAGCACGACCTGCATGCGGCAATGGATAACATCCAGGATGAGATCGATCTGGTGGGCGAAAGCGCGGCCAGCATTGATGCGTATGCAGCAACTGACCCCGCCGAGTGCTTTGCAGTGCTCTCGGAGTACTTCTTCAGCGCCCCCGAACTTTTCGCGCCCCGTTTCCCGGCGCTGTGGCAGCGTTTCAGCCAGTTTTATCATCAGGATCCGCTCCAGCGCCTGCGGCAAAATGAGGGCGCAGGCGGCCCTTCATCCCACCACGTCCATTAATTTTTTTCGACAGGGGTACGCTCGGTTAACCGTACCCCGATGCTCAGCGCTAAAAACAGCACCGCCACGCCAAAGGCCGCCGTCGTTAAATAGTGTTCGCCGAAAATGCGCGTCACAACGGGCACCAGCAGCGCGCTGACGCCATAGCCCAGCGTGTGGCTGGTCGCAATAGCGCCCGCCCCCTTCCCCGTGGTCAGGCGCTCGTTCAGCAGCAGCTGATAGCCCGGCGTTGCCATTGCCGCGCCGAGCGAAGTGATAGCAATCCCCACGTAGAACAGCGCCAGTTCGGCGATACACATTAGCGCCAGCCCAGCCACCATCAGCACCGCCGCCATGCAAAGCAGGGTCAGCGGGCTGAAATGCTGCGGACGAACCACCAGGAACTGCGCCGCGAGCGTAGCCAGCGCGGCCAGGCTCAGCAGGAGCGCAACATGATGGCTGATATCCCGGGCGTTGCCGTCCAGCAAGGGGCTGAGGTGCGGTGACAGGCCGAGCTGCATCAGGCTCACCAGCGCCGCCAGCAGCATCGCCAGCAGCAGGAACGGCAGCATGGACATCTGCAGACGGGTCGCCTGATGTGCCACCGGCGGCAGCGGCGGATCCGCCACTTCGCGCAGCACCAGCAGCAGAGCGATTAACGGCGCGATCGCCATCAGCCAGAGTGGCGCGACCGGGTTAACGCTGAGCATCAGCGCCGCCAGCGGAGGCCCCAGCAGGCGGCCGCAGCTGAGGCCGGAACTGATGGTTGCCAGCGCCGCCATGCGTTTATCCAGGCCCGCACGCTGAATGGCCCACGTCTGCGCGGCAGGCACCATGCCCGACACCGTCAGGCCATACAGCAGACGCGAGAGGATCAGCCCCGCCAGCCCCCAGGTGCTTTCCAGCCTCCCTGCCGCCATCGCCCATACCACCAGCGCCATGACGCCAAAGCTGGCGAGATAGCCGCTGAGGGAGGCCACCATAACGACCTTACAGCCGCGGCGCTCGCTCTGGCGTCCCCACCAGGGGGACGCGGGTAAAAAAAGCATGGAGCCGAACATCAGCAGCCCGGCCCAGACCGAGAGTGAAAGTCCGGTCAGGGTCACCAGCTGCGGAAGCATGACCAGCAAACCGTTTTGCCCGATGCCCAGCAGGCCCGCGCAGAGTGCCAGGGGCCAGTTGGCTTTGGAGGTGATGTTTTCGGTCAACGTTTCAGAATCAGCGCGCATGAGAATGTGAACATAGTGTCAATAAATGTGTGGAAATTATGAAGTTAATGAAAACAAATATTGCAAAAATAGTTGCGACTGTAAACAGAATGAATATCATAACGAGAATTATTATCAGTCATGGAATGAGGTACATCTATGCGTGCTCTGCCCCGCTCTGCCGGTACAGACGTTGCAGCCCAGTGTTTTTTAAACGCCCTGTTACGCGAAACGAAGGACTGGCGCTATCTCCCCGCAGCTGCAGCGGATGAGTTAGCGCACATTCATATTCCACTCTCTTCCTCCCAGGCCCTTCGGGTTCCGGTACGCTATTTCTCCCCAACCCAGCACCATCAGTACCGTTTCCCGGCAACGCTTATTCAGAGCGATAGCGACAGTGGTGACGCCGTCACCTTCACTCAACTGATTGATTTAATTATTGAAAAACCCTCAGTAAAAGGCTCACTGGATGCCGATACGCTGACGCGTTTTAAACAGCGCGCGCTGGAAAGCCATACCCATACCTGGCAGGCGATTGATTTGCGCCACGGCTGGGCAACGCTGCGAGACAAGCCGCTGACGTTTGCCGAAGCGGAACAGGCGCTGCTGGTGGGCCACGCGTTTCACCCAGCGCCAAAATCCCACGAGCCGTTCAACGAAACCGAGGCGCGCCGGTATCTGCCGGATTTCGGCTCCCGCTTCCCGCTGCGCTGGTTTGCCGTTGAGAGCACGCTCGTTGCCGGCGACAGCCTGAACGTCTCTCTGCGCGAGCGTCTGCTGCGCTTCGCCGCCCAGAGCGCGCCCGATCTGCTCGGCCACTTCACCGACACCCGCTGGCTGCTGCCGATGCATCCGTGGCAGGCCGACTATCTGCTGGAGCAGGACTGGTGTCAGCGTCTGGCGGCAAACGGTTCATTACAGGACCTGGGTGAAGCGGGCGCACAGTGGCTGCCCACCAGCTCCTCACGCTCGTTGTACAGCGAAACCAACAGCGACATGATTAAATTCTCCCTCAGCGTGCGCCTGACCAACTCCGTGCGCACGCTGTCGGTCAAAGAGGTTAAGCGCGGTATGCGCCTGGCGCGGCTGGCGAAAACAGAACGCTGGCAAGATTTACAGGCCCGCTACCCGACCATGCGCGTGATGCAGGAAGACGGCTGGGCGGGACTGCGTGATGAAAGCGGCGTCGTTCAGGAAGAGAGCCTGATGGCCCTGCGCGTTAACCTGCTGTTCGATACGCCAGACACCCAGACCAACGTGCTGGTCAGCCTGACCCAGGCCGCGCCTGACGGCGGTGACAGCCTGCTGGCCGCAGCGGTGCGCCGTCTTAGCCAGCGTCTGGATTTACCGCTCGCCCAGGCCGCCCGCTGCTGGCTGGACGCCTACTGCGACCGCGTGTTGCTTCCGCTGTTCAGCGCCGAGGCGGACTACGGTCTGGTGCTGCTGGCACACCAGCAAAATATCCTCGTTGAGATGCAGCAGGATTTCCCCGTCGGGCTGATCTACCGCGACTGCCAGGGCAGCGCCTGGACCGAAGGGGCCGACGCGTGGCTGAAAGAGGCGGGCGAAACCGACGTGGAAAACCGCTTCGGTGAAAGCCAGCTGCTGCGCTACTTCCCTTATTACCTGCTGCTGAACTCCACCCTTGCGGTCACCGCCGCTCTCGCCGCCGCCGGTTTCGACAGCGAAGAGCACCTGATGTCCCGCGTGCGTGACGCGCTGGCCGGGCTGCGCACGACGGCGAAGCAGACCCGCTGCCTCGACTACGTGCTCGACAGCCCGACCTGGAACTGCAAAGGCAACTTCTTCTGCTACCTGCACGATCGCAATGAGAACACCATCGTCGATCCGGCGGTGATCTATTTCGACTTTAACAACCCGTTTTACAAGGAGAAGGCGTGATGGCCATCGCGAATATCGTCCATTCCGGCTACGGCTTTCGCTGCACCGCAACGGAACAAAACCTGCCGCTGACGCTGGGTCTTGACGGCAGCGCGGTGCTGGAGCGCCTGACCGGGATCCCGGCCGGCTGGCTGGTGGAAGCCCTCGATCAGCTGTTTGTTGCCGCGCCCGCCCTGACCGGCATTACCCTGCCGTGGGCGGACTGGCAGGATGAACCCCAGGCGCAGGCGCTGTTTAGCCAGGCCCACGGGGATTATCTGGCGCGAGAAACCTTCTGGCAGCTGCCGCTGTGGCTGCAAGGCGAACGTCCGCAGGCAAGCGGCGGGATGCAGTTTGATGAGAGCCGCCAGCTGTACTTCCCGCTGCGTCCTCGTCGCCCGCAGGGCGAGGTGTATCGCCGTTACGATCCGCAAATCAAGCGCACTTTGAGCTTCCGCGTGGCGGACGTGGCGCTGGACGGCGAGCGTTTCACTCAATGGATGAATAACCCGCGCGTGAACGCCTTCTGGGAGATGGCGGGCCCGCAGGCCGAGCAGGAAAACTACCTGCGCCGCCAGCTTGACTCGACCTACTGCTACCCGGTTATCGGCTGCTTCGACGACCAGCCGTTTGGCTATTTTGAACTCTACTGGGCGGCAGAAGACCGCATTGGCCGCCACTACCGCTGGCAGCCGTTTGACCGCGGGCTGCACATGCTGGTGGGCGAAGAAAACTGGCGCGGCGCGCAGTATATCCGCAGCTGGCTGCGCGGCCTGAGCCACTATCTGTATCTCGATGAACCGCGCACCGCGCGCATCGTGGCCGAGCCGCGCTTCGACAACCAGCGCCTGTTCCGCCATCTGGCCTCCGCCGGTTTCGACACGGCGAAAGAGTTCGACTTCCCGCACAAGCGCTCGCGCCTCATCATGAGCCAGCGTCACCGCTTCTTCAATGAGGTGGGCCTGTGAACGCGCTCTGGCAGAAAGTGAACCGCGAGATGGTGGCGAAGATCCTCGCGGAGCTGGAATACGAACGCACCCTGCGCGCTGAGCCCGTTTCATCGGACGGCTGGCGCATCGCCATGGGCAACGAGTGCTGGCAGTTTCGCGCCACGCGCGGGATCTGGGGCTGGCTGCATATCGACCCGGACAGCCTGATCGCCGCCAGCGGCGCCGCCGTGGAAGCGGAGAGCGCGCTGCTGCAGCTGGCGACGGTGCTGGAGATGAGCGATGCGCAAACGGCGGAGCACATGGAAGATCTCTACGCCACGCTGCGCGGCGACATGCAGCTGCTGCAGGCGCGTGAAGCGCTGGACGCGGACGCGCTGATCCAGCTCGACCCGGACGAATTACAGTGTCTGATGAGCGGTCATCCGAAGTTTATTTTCAACAAGGGTCGCCGCGGCTGGGGGCTGGACGCGCTGCGTCAGTACGCGCCTGAGTATCGCGGGCGTTTTCGTCTGCACTGGGTCGCCGTTCAGCGGGAGCATCTGGTCTGGAGCAGCGACGCCGATTGCGATATCAACGCTCTGCTGGCAAGCGCCATGAACAACGCCGAGCGCGCCCGCTTTGACGCCCATTGGCAGACGCTGGCTCTCGATGACGGCTGGCTGCCCGTGCCGCTGCACCCGTGGCAGTGGCAGCAAAAAATTGCCATTCATTTCCTTGCTCAACTGGCGCGCGGTGAAATGGTTGAGCTGGGCGAGTTTGGCGATGAGTACCTGGCCCAGCAGTCCCTGCGCACGCTCACCAACGCCAGCCGTCGCGCGCCGTATGACATCAAGCTGCCGCTGACCATCTACAACACCTCCTGCTATCGCGGCATTCCGGGCAAGTACATTGCCGCCGGTCCTCTGGCCTCGCGCTGGCTGCAGCAGCAGTTCGCCGCTGACGCCACGCTGATCCGCTCTGGCGCGCAGGTGCTGGGCGAACCCGCCGCCGGGTATCTGTCGCATCCGGGCTACGCGGCGCTGCCGAAAGCGCCCTACCGCTACCAGGAGATGCTGGGCGTGATCTGGCGCGAGAACCCATCCTGCTATCTGCAGGACGGCGAACAGGCGGTGCTGATGGCGGCGCTAATGGAAACCGACAACGCCGGGCGCCCGCTGATCGACGCGTGGATTAAACGCTCGGGGTTAAGCGTCGACGCGTGGCTGGAAAAGCTGTTCGAGGCAACGGTGATCCCGTTCTACCACCTGCTCTGCCGCTACGGCGTGGCGCTGATTGCCCACGGCCAGAACGTGACGCTGGTGATGAAGGACTACGTCCCGCAGCGCATCCTGCTGAAGGATTTCCAGGGCGATATGCGCCTGGTGGACGAGGATTTCCCGCAGGCGCAGAGCCTGCCGGAGCAGGTAAAAGCGGTGACGGCGCGCCTGAGCGCGGATTACATCATTCACGACCTGCAGACCGGCAACTTTGTGACGGTGCTGCGCTTTATTTCGCGCCTCACGCTGCAAAGCGGCGTCAGTGAAACGCGTTTCTATCAGATCCTCGCCGGGGTGCTGCACCGCTATATGGCCGCGCACCCGGAGCTTGCGGAGCGCTTTGCGAAATTCGATCTGTTTAAGCCGCAGATTATTCGCGTGATCCTCAACCCGGTCAAACTGACCTTCTCCGAACACGACGGCGGCAGCCGCATGCTGCCGAACTACGTTACCGATCTTGATAACCCTCTTTTTCTGGCCTCCCGGGAGTCCGCGCAATGAAAACCTATGATTTCATCGGCATTGGTATTGGCCCGTTTAACCTCAGCGTCGCCGCCCTCGCAGAAGGTCTGGACGGCTTTAGCTCGCTGTTCCTTGAGCGTAAACCGCACTTCTCGTGGCACCCGGGCATGATGGTGCCGGACTGCCACATGCAGACCAGCTTCCTGAAGGATCTGGTCAGCGCCGTGGAGCCGACCAACCGCCACAGCTTCCTGAACTATTTGGTGCAGCGCAAAAAGTTCTACCGCTTCCTGACCACCGAGCAGCGCACGGTTTCCCGCGAAGAGTTTGCGGACTACCTGTGCTGGGCGGCGGATAACCTCACCAACCTCGCCTTCAGCCAGCAGGTTCAGCAGGTGAGCTTTGATGAGCAACGCGGCCTGTTTGAGGTGGTGACCCAGCGCGACCGCTTCCTCGCGCGCCACGTCTGCGTGGGTATTGGCAAACAGATCAACCTGCCTGACTGCGTCACGGCGCAGGACGAAACCTGCTTCCACGCCAGCGAGATGATGCTGCGCACGCCGGATCTCGCCGGCAAGCGCGTCACCGTTGTCGGCGGCGGACAGAGCGGCGCCGACCTGTTCCTGAATATTTTCCGTGGCGAATGGGGCCAGCCGCTGAGCCTGAACTGGGTCTCGCGCCGCAACAACTACAACGCGCTGGATGAAGCCGCCTTTGCTAACGAGTATTTCACGCCGGAGTATGTGGACAGCTTCTCCACGCTCGGTGAAGAGGCGCGTCGTCAGATGCTGCACGAGCAGAAGATGACCTCCGACGGCATCACCACCGAGTCCCTGCTGGCGATTTACCGCGCCATGTACCACCGCTTCGAAGTGCTGCGTGAAAAACCCTGGGCGCACCTGATGCCGTCCCGCTCGGTGACTGCCCTGACGCGTCAGGAAACCGGACATCGCCTGAGCATTCAGCATCACCTCGACGGCGGCCACGAGCAGCTGGAGAGCGACGTGGTGATTTTCGCCACCGGCTACCGCGCCGTGCAGCCCGCGTTCCTCGCGCCGCTGTCTCACCGCCTGCATCTGGATGCGGACGAAGCGTTCTGCATTAACAACGATTTCACTCTCGAATGGGACGGTCCGCAGAGCAATCGCCTGTTTGCCGTGAATGCCGGGATGCATCGTCTCGGCATTGCCGAACCCCAGCTCAGCCTGATGGCCTGGCGCGCGGCGCGAATTCTGAATCGCGCTCACGATGACGAGCCGTTTGAACTGGCGACCACCCCTGGCGTTATCCACTGGCG
Organism: Enterobacter cloacae complex sp. P47BA; assembly: GCF_014930485.1. Classification (NCBI taxonomy): domain Bacteria; kingdom Pseudomonadati; phylum Pseudomonadota; class Gammaproteobacteria; order Enterobacterales; family Enterobacteriaceae; genus Enterobacter; species Enterobacter cloacae complex sp. P47BA. The sequence goes on from NZ_JADBRF010000002.1 coordinate 134,577, forward strand.
AAGCACCGCCAGCCCGGAGAGTAGCCAGGTTTTTAAATCTTTAGCAAAAACGACCGAGTACTGACACACACATTCAGGATCAACATAACAATGAAACGTTCTCATCTTTGGGTTTTAAATCCTTGCTTGCTTGCAATGCTTTCTACCTCTGCGTGGGCGGAAGAACAAAAGGAAGAAAATATCGTGGTCTCTGCCAGCCGCGCGCACCGCAGCGTGGCCGAGATGGCGCAGACCACCTGGGTCATTGAACGCTCTGAGATCGAGCAGCAGGTTCAGGGCGGGAAAGAGATTAAAGAAGTGCTGGCGCAGCTGATCCCGGGTATGGACGTCAGCAGCCAGGGGCGTACCAATTACGGCATGAACCTGCGCGGCCGCTCCATGATGGTGATGGTGGACGGCGTGCGCCTGAACTCGTCCCGCAGCGACAGCCGCCAGCTCGACTCCATCGACCCGTTCAACATTGACCGTATCGAAGTCATCTCCGGCGCCACGTCACTGTACGGCGGCGGCAGCACCGGCGGCCTGGTGAACATCGTCACCAAAAAGGGCCAGCCGGAGACCGAAGTTGAGTTCCAGACCGGAGCAAAAAGCGGGTTTAACAGCCACAATGACCACGATGAGAACGTGTCGGCTGCGGTCAGCGGCGGCAACGACAACGCCTCCGGTCGTCTGTCGGTGTCGTATCAGCGCTACGGCGGCTGGTATGACGGCAACGGCGACGAGGTGATCATCGACAACACCCAGACCGGCCTACAGTATTCCGACCGTATTGATGTGATGGGAACAGGCACTCTCAACATCGACGATCACCAGCAGTTGCAGCTCACTACCCAGTACTACAAGAGCGAATCCGACGGCAAGCATGGGCTGTATCTCGGGAAGAACTTCTCGGCGGTAACGGGCGATGCCACCGCGTACAATAAGGATAATCTCGACTCTGACCGCGTGCCGGGCACCGAGCGCCATCTGATTAACCTGCAGTACTCCAATACTGATTTCTGGGGCCAGGATCTGGTCGCGCAGATTTACTACCGTGACGAGAGCCTGACCTACTACCCGTTCCCGACCCTGACCAAAGGCGTGGTGAGCAGCATCGGCGCGTCGCAGCAGAAAACCGATTTTTACGGCGGCAAGCTGACGCTGAACAGCAAGCCGGTGGACGATTTGACGCTGACCTGGGGTGTCGATGCCGACCACGAAACGTTCGATGCCAACCAGCAGTTCTTTGACCTGAGCAAAGCGGCGGCGAGCGGCGGCATGGAGCTGGACAACGCCTACAACGTGGGCCGTTATCCGGGCTACAGCATCACCAATCTCGCTCCGTTCCTGCAGGCGAGCTATGACATTGACGCCATCACCCTGAGCGGCGGCGTGCGCTACCAGTACACCGAAAACAAGGTGGATGATTTTGTTGGCTACGCCCAGCAGCAAGCCATCGCCACCGGTAAAGCCACCTCCGCCGACGCGGTGCCGGGCGGGAAAACCGATTACAACAACTTCCTGTTTAACGCCGGGATCCTCGGTCGTCTGACCGAACAGCAACAGCTGTGGTTTAACTTCTCCCAGGGCTTTGAAATTCCTGATCTGGCGAAGTACTACGGCTCCGGCACCTACCAACTCAGCAACGGCCACTATCGCCTGCTGAACAGCGTGAACGTCAACGACTCAACGCTGGACGGCATCAAGGTCAACGCCTACGAGCTGGGCTGGCGCTTCACCGGCGACAACCTGCGCACGCAGGTCGCGGCGTATTACTCGCTCTCGGATAAAACCATCACCATCAACAAGACGGATATGACCATCAACCTGGAAGACGACAAGCGTCGTATCTACGGGATTGAAGGCCAGGTGGACTATTTCTTCACCGACAGCGACTGGAGCACCGGCGCGAACTTTAACGCCATCAAGTCTGAAACCCGCGAAAACGGGAAGTGGGAGAAGCTGACGGTCGACAGCGCCAGCCCGTCGAAAGCCAGCGCATGGGTGAACTGGGCGCCGGGCGACTGGACCCTGCGCGTGCAGAGCACGCAGACCTTTGACGTCTCTGACGCTGACGGCAAGAAGATCGATGGCTATAACACGGTCGATTTCCTGGGCAGCTACGCCCTGCCGGTGGGGAAAGTCAGCTTCAGCGTGGAAAACCTGCTGGACAAAGACTACACCACCGCCTGGGGCCAGCGCGCGCCGGGGCTGTATAGCCCAACCTACGGTGCACCGGGCCTGTACACCTATAAAGGCCGCGGACGTACGTTTGGTCTGAACTACTCCGTACTGTTCTGATCCTTCGCGCCGCCTGCGGGCGGCGCATTTCGTTGTGTAATTTCAACGCAAATTTGCTATAAAATCAGCGATTTGCTGAAATAGTCGGCAAACGAACAAAAAGCGCGTTTTCACCCTTTGACAAGGCGTACCGAGGTCGATAATATGCGCCTCGTTCACACGATTCCTCTGTAGTTCAGTCGGTAGAACGGCGGACTGTTAATCCGTATGTCACTGGTTCGAGTCCAGTCAGAGGAGCCAAATTTGAAAAGCCTGCTTTTAAAGCAGGCTTTTTGCTTTTCTGCGTCTCTGATGTTAATTCAGAATCGCATCCAACCTGGCAAGTACCTCATTTACAAAGGCGTCAGGTATGCGTTCCAGCCGCATGCCGTTCCGGGCAGCCATATCAATGGTTCTGGGCTGGTCACAGCGAATAACGCCTGTTGTTTTTGTCCCCGCCCCTTCCAGTGAAACGGTGAAACCTGCCGTGCGAGCAAAGTTACCGCCGCTGGTGACGGGAACCACTACCGGTAGCCGGGTCAGCTTGTTAAACGATGCCTTCGACACGACGAGAACCGGACGTTTTCCGCTTTGCTCATGGCCAGCAATCGGATCCAGTGAAACAAGCCAGATTTCCCCTCTGTCCATTTACAGGATCTCCTTGCCCACCGCAGGCGCATCAATCCATTCCCGATCCTCTTCACTCATTTCAGCGTGCGGATCGCACTGCGCCAGCAGCTCCTCAAGCGAATAATGAGGCCGTTTTTGGGGTTCAATGATCAGGCAGCCATTGCTGATGGTCATGCCGACTTCGCTGTCCATCGACAGCTCCAGCGTTTTCAACACGGCGGGAGGAACCGCCAACATGATGGATCCGCCGACCTTTTTCAGGCGAGTTTTATACATAGCGCACCTCCTGATATTATATTTTAATATAACATTCATGCCAGGAGGTGCGCAATTATTCATCAGATTCATGGTGATTTCCTTTTCGTAATTAAGTGGGCAGAGAGCCGTTATCCATCGAAGGGCAGCGCTGGTGGGAACGAATTGCGTCACTAAGAAGGCTGATAATAAAAAACTGTTTTTACGGTTAAAAGAATTATGGCGGATCGGATAAACGAAATGCGAGGCGGCTTCCGCATCGGGAGCATTGTGGGGGCCATGCTAAGGTCAACCCCCTCATGGCTTCATAACGATGCGGCCAAGCGGTTTCGCTGTCTCGGCGTATTCATGGGCCGCGGCGGCGTCAGCCAGGGGGAAGATGCGGTCAATGACAACCCTGATGCGCCCTGCCGCTACAGCCTGCAACATCTCGTCTACGCTTGCCCGAACCTCGGGCCTTTCAAAAAGGGGGCCCATGAATACCCCCATGAGCGTCTGGTTAGACTGCATTGCCGGCCATAAGTCGGCTGTCAGGCTGCCACCGCCCGCATTACCGACGAAAACGAGACGCCCTTCCGGCGCGAGTGCAGAAAGCGACGCAGGCAACGTCGTCCCTACCGGATCGATGACGAGGTTAACACCGGTGCCACGAGTGACCTGTCGGACACTCTCCACGACGTTATTCTCTACACGATCCACAACATGATCGGCCCCCAGTTCCAGCAACCGGTTTTTTCGCTGCGTTCCGCTTGCCACGGCGATGACCGTCGCGCCAGCTTGTGAGGCAAGCTGAACGGCCGCGAGCCCCACGCCACCCGCTGCTGCCTGAATCAGAACGGTTTCTCCGTGCCGGAGCATGCCTCGTGTGAAGAGGCAGTGATATGCTGTTCCAAAGGAGATCGGTACCACCGCCGCTTCTGCTGCATCCACTCCGTCTGGTATAAGCAAGGTTCGTTCCGCAGGCACAGCCCAACGTTCCGCATGCGATCCCTGCATGCTAAAAGCAGTCACTCTGTCTCCAACCTTGCGGCTACGAACTTTCGACCCGACGGCAACCACCGTCCCCGCGGCCGCGTAGCCAACGATCCATGAAGGAAAAGGCGGCGGAGTTGAACGTCGGTTGATCAGATCTCCCCCTTCAATCGAGATAGCCTCGACAGAAATCAGCACATCGTCAGGCCCTGCGACCGGATCCGGAACATCGACATACTGCAGGACGCCGGGAGCGCCTTCCACGTCATAAACCGCTGCCTTCATAAATTTTCCTCTGACTTGCCTTTTGACCGTCGGAAAGATCCGTAACGCTCAGGGTAGCCTGGCAATCACTTTTATCTCAAACTGGAATCCGTACAGCCACGTCACGCCGATCCCGGTCAAGGTTGGGTAAGGTGCTTCCCCCCAGTATTCTGGCAGGACACTCCAGATAGCGTCGAGGTTTGACTCGGGATCGACAACAAAAAGGGTAACGTCAACCACGTCATCGAACGTGCAGCCCGCAGCCGTGAGAACAGCATTAAGGTTATCAAACGCCAGACGGATCTGCGCTTTTATATCCTCTTCAGGCGAACCATCTTCCCGGCTACCCACCTGCCCCGAAACAAACAAGAAGCCATCAGATTTGATGGCGGGTGAATAGCGATTGCGCTCATAGAGCGCCTGGCGCCCGAAGGGAAAAACGGCTTCGCGTGTTGTCATATTTGTACCTTTGTAATGGGGCGAACTCTGCCCGGTGAACGTAAAGAGACTTTACAGCTGCTGAAGCAGAGGGATAAACAGGCGACTTTGTCCATCATTGTTTGTAATATCCAAACAATCGGTGAAAAGAGAGGACATGGGATGGATCGTTTTGATGCGATGCGCGCCTTTGCTCGCGTGGTGGAGGCAGGCAGCTTCACAAAGGCTGCCCAAACGCTCCATATGAGCAAAACCACGGTGACGCAGCTTATTCAGCAGCTGGAAGCGCGCCTGCGCGTCAAGCTGCTCCATCGCACCACCCGCAGGCTCGGCGTCACTCCCGATGGCGCGGTCTACTACGAGCGCGTTATCCGCCTGCTGGCGGACATGGAAGATGCAGAAAACAGCCTGTCCAGTGCGGCGATGACGCCCAGGGGACGCCTAAGGGTGGATGTGCCCACTCCTCTCGCCCGCCTTGTGCTGGTGCCCGCGCTACCGGCTTTTCACGCGCGCTACCCTGATATCCACTTTGACATGGGCGTAAGTGACCGGGTGGTGGATCTGATCGGCGACAACGTGGATTGCGTCCTGCGGGGTGGCGAAATCAATGACCAGTCACTGATCGCACGCCATGTTGGCGATTTGCAAATCGGTGTTTACGTTGCACCGAGTTATGTGGAACGCCTCGGCGCCCCCGCGCATCCGCGAGAGCTGGAAAACACGTACCATCGCATCGTGGGATTCTTGTCCTCACGCACCGGTAAGATTGATCCTCTGGTGCTGCACGGTGAGAGTGAACGTATTGAAATTACGGGCAACTATGTGCTTGCTGTGGATGATGGCAATGCTTACCTCGAAGCTGGGCTAGCGGGATTGGGCGTGATTGCGCTGCCGGTTTATATGGCGGCAGCACATCAGGCTCGCGGTGCCTTGATTCCGCTATTTGAACGCTGGCGTATCGCTCCAATGCCCCTGTACCTGGCATTCCCGCCTAACCGCCATGTCAACGCTAAACTGCGCGTTTTTATTGACTGGATTGTTGAGTTGATGCAGCAGCATGTCCCTACTTCTACCATTAAGTGACTACATCTATTCGCTCATCACCGCCGATTGGTGGTCATTCAGGCGGTTTTGACAGAAAGGGAAATATTTATTTGTTTGTTTGTTACTGGCAAAGTCGAACCCATCAGAGGAGCCATTTTTGAAAAGCCTGCTTTTGAAGCCGGCTTTTTGCATCTGTGACTCACTAATAGTTACCAAGCGGATTCTTTTCACAGGCAATACCGCAAATGCCCTCAAGTTCGGCTTCGAGTGTTTTAACCAACGATTGAAGGTAGTCTGGCCCTTCCTGATACTGGCGACGTTGTAACTGGTATTCTTCGGTAGAGAGCAAAGTTAATCGTTCTTTGACTCGCTCACCGCATGACGCTATCTCTTCAATAAAATCAACATCATAAAATGGAAGAATTTCTTTAGTTTTGTTATTAAAAACGATGACTTTGACGCTATGAGCATCCAGAACTTCAATGAATTTTTTATCACAGGTTAAGATTGCGGGAAAAAAGAATGCCGCTTTTTTATCAATATTTAAGGTAATAACAAATTCGAGAAAGCGCTGATGGCGAAGATCCCAGGCCATACCTCTAACGTACTCCCAAAATCCCGCCGTATTACGGTTCACTTTGTGAAAAAAGGCTTCCTTAGAACCATTTTCAAAAAAACGCTTAGCGAGCAAAATCTCTCTAATGCCAAAGAAATGGGCTTCATTGTGAGTAAATTCTAGCAGTTCGAGTAATTTTTCCTGCACCTGCTTAGCACTTGTTTTTGGGTTCCGCAGGTGAATCGCGCACATTTTTAACACATATACATATAAGCGATTATAGTCACGAGCCAGCTCTTCCATTAGCGACTTATTTATAAACTCATAATTTTTACGTGCCATATATTGCTGCGTTTTAGCTATAATTTCCTGTTCAGACACATTAAATTTTAACTGCCTATGCTGCTGCCAAGCCGCAACATCCAGGTTGCGTAACATCTCATAAGCTCGAATGCGTTCGAAGATTTTTTCCTGTTTATTGAGATCGCTAAAATTACAAAGATTTTCGAGTTCATACAGCAAAGGATCAACATTGACTTCCTCTCTGGCGATGAAGTCAAAAATTTCTTCAAAATCATCGGGAAGTCGCGATCTTTGCCCTTCAAAGAAAGGCTTAAGATAACTTAATACCTGCGTATCGAGCGAGATAGAATAGTCGATGGGAAATGTAACGCGGTTACCAGAGATAAACATTTCTCTGAATATGTCTGGTGTAAGAATAAACACATGCGGCGTTTTGAATAAGCTACGCACGGCAGAACCACTGCTGAAGTTCCTGTTAACCGATAAGCCCGGAGTCGCACCTTTCTCCGCTGCAAAAATGAAGGTATAATCGTCAAGATAGTGGTAATAGAGTGCATATTGTTGAACAGCTGCCTCAAGATTTCCTGAGTGGCAGATATCATAAATAAAATCATGAATAACATTTGCCATTGTGCCCTCCCGGCATCGACCTAGCCTCCATTTTTAACACGCCTAAGCTTTTGCTATCAATATTCAGTATTTATTCCTGCATGCATACTTCATAAAATTTATGCCGCGATACTAACGCACCGGGCATAAACGATAACAGACTGCTTGTCTAAGCTGGATTATTAAATCTGATAATCAATCGCCACTTCTTCCGGCTCCATGACCTGGCGTTTGATCTCGTCCACCGACAGCCCGGCATTGCACAGCTCGATAAAGCGCCACACATAGTTGCGCTGCAGCTGCCCGCGCTTCAGGCCCAGCCATACGGTGTTGGCGTCAAACAGATGACGCGTGTCAAGACGCACCAGGTTCCCGTCTTCGCGTTCGCCGCTGGACTGTTCCGCCACCAGGCCAATGCCCAGACCCAGCTCGACGTAGGTTTTAATCACGTCAGAATCCTGCGCGCTCAGCACGATGTCCGGCGTTAATCCTTTACGGTTGAAGGCCTCGTCTATGCGCGAGCGTCCGGTTATGCCCTGGCGATACGTAATCAGCGGCCATTTCGCGATCGCTTCCAGCGTCAGTGGTGAAACCTGATTCAACGGATGATCGAGCGGGAGCAACAGGCTGTGGTACCAGCGGAACCAGGGGAAGGCCACCAGCAGCGGGTCGTTGCTCAACCGCTCGCTGGCAATGCCGATATCTGCCCCACCGTTTTGCAGCAGCACTTCAATTTCCTGCGGCGTGCCCTGGATAAGCTCCAGACGGACGTCAGGGAAAAGTTCGCGGAAGGCTTTAATCACCGGCGGCAGGCTGTAGCGCGCCTGGGTGTGGGTGGTGGCGATGGTGAGCACGCCCGAGGCATCGTTGGTGAAGAGATCCGCCAGGCGACGCACGTTGCTGGCCTCGTTGAGGATCCGCTCAGCGATGGCGAGCAACGCTTTACCCGGCTCCGTCATGCCGAGCAGCCGCTTGCCGCGGCGGATAAAAATCTCTATGCCCAGCTCCTCTTCCAGCTCGCGGATATGGCGGCTGACGCCGGACTGAGAGGTATAAAGCATATTGGCGACCTCGGTCAGGTTGTAGTCCCGCCTGGCCGCCTCGCGGATAATTTTAAGTTGCTGGAAATTCACGATTCACTCCGGCGCATCTGACATAGCTCTATTGTTAGAGTCAGCCGAGCTGCAGAACAAATAATAAAAACCAGCATCTTATGCTTTTATGGAATATCAGCTCACGAGCTGGAGCTCACGGTTCTCAAGCGACGGCTTGCTGACCAGCGACATTAAAATCTCTTTTACCGCCTGCGCCTGAGGCGACAGCGAGCCACGAGCGGACATGTTCAGCGACAGCGGCAGGCTCATCGAAGGCGTGGTGATCCGCGCCATCCAGCCGTTTGCCGCACCGCACAGCGAGCGCGCGGCGGATTCCGGCAGTACGGTGACGCCCATTCCGCTGGCAATGGCTGCGGTCAGCGTGGAGATTGAGTCGATTTCGCCGATGATTTTGGCCGTCAGGCGGCGCAGGGAGAACGCTTCGTCCACGCGCACGCGCACGGCGCTGTAGTCGCGCGGCAGATAGAGGTTCATCTCTGCCACGGCGGTAAGATCGACGCTCTGGCCCGGACAGTCGCGGGTGCCCACGAGGTAGAGATCTTCCTTGAGCAGCGGCTGGCTGGTGATCCCGGCAACCGGGGAGCGATCGTAAAGGACCGCCATGTCCAGCTGGCCGTTGAGCAGCTTGTCATTCAGTACAGAACCACTGTTTTCATGCAGATAGACCAGCACTTCCGGCAGCTCGGCGCGCACGGCCTGCAGAAGCGGCATGGTGATAGAGGACGCCGCCGTTCCCGGCGCCAGCCCGATAGAAACGTGCCCGCTCAGGGTCTGGCCCACGTTGTTCACCGCCAGCTGCGCCTGTTCACACTGACGCAGGATAGTGCGGGCATGGGTATACAGGATCTTGCCTGCTTCCGTTGGCGTGACGCCGCGTTTGGTGCGGATCAGTAACTGCTGATCCATCTCGCCTTCCAGAGTAGCCACCTGCTGGCTCAGCGCAGGCTGCGCGATGTGCAGCACTTCTGCCGCTTGAGTCAGGCTGCCGATATCGACGATTTTTACGAAGTATTTCAGTCGTCTTAAGTTCATTTTGCCCCCTGTTCGAAATGCATTGCCGGAACCGGCTGTCGTTGTTGAACAGGTTTTGCAATATGAATGCCACTTTTACCGTGCGGTCTGAATTGTTCGCTAACCGCCTGAAAATAAGGAAACCTAATCATGGAGGGGTGATTTATTACTGAAACAGCAGTTTACGATCTGCCCCATTAGAGGTATATCCGCACCATTACGGTGCATTCCGCTGTCAAAAACATCATTTTGCCGATTTTGTCAGCAAACGATCAAAAGGCGTTGATCCACCCTTTGACAAGGCGAACGCAGGTCGATAATATGCGCCCCGTTCACACGATTCCTCTGTAGTTCAGTCGGTAGAACGGCGGACTGTTAATCCGTATGTCACTGGTTCGAGTCCAGTCAGAGGAGCCAAATTTGAAAAGCCTGCTTTTAAAGCAGGCTTTTTGCTTTTCTGCGCAAGGTAAATGCAAAACGGCAACTAGGTTGCCGTTTTTAGTGTGTTCCCCCTCTCCCGTGGGAGAGGGTTGGGGTGAGGGCACCAGCCCGCACTATGCCCTCACATGCCGATTTTAACCGGCATCCCCGACCGCCGTTCCAGTTCAGCGCCCGCCCCCTCGTTTATCAACTGTGTCTGCTGTGCGGCGGAGATGGGCAGAGGCACTTTCCGGCTCGATTCAAATTCCGCCCGGTTACGCGACAGCGGTTCGTGAACCTCCACCCAGCGGCTGCCGTCCGGCTCCGTGGTCACCTTAACGGGCCGATCGATAAGCTGCACGCGGGTGCCCACGGGGACATTATCGAAAAGATATTTAATGTCGTTGTTACGCAGACGAATACAGCCCTGGCTCACCCGCAGCCCAATGCCGAAATTGGAGTTTGTGCCGTGTATGGCATATAGCCTGCCGATATATATCGCATACAGCCCCATCGGGTTATCCGGCCCGGCGGGCACGAAGTCGGGCAGCGTTTTCCCCTCTGCCGCATAGGCACGACGCGTGTTCGGCGTAGGTGACCAGGTGGGGCCCTCCTGCTTGCGCTCAACCGCCGTGACCCAGTTACGCGGGGTTTCGCGACCGGCCTGACCAATGCCGATAGGCAATACTTCAACGGTATTGCTGCCCGGCGGATAATAGTAGAGACGCATTTCCGCCACGTTAACGACAATCCCCTCGCGCACGGTGTCGGGTAAAATCAGCTGCTGAGGAATGACCAGCCGGGTGCCGGATTTGGGCAAAAAAGGATCAACGCCCGGGTTCGCTTCCAGCATATTGCTGAGCCCAAGCCCGTGCTGTGCAGCAAAGGCCTCAAGCGGTAACGTATTGCGCTCGGGAACGGTGATGGTAATCGGGGTTCCCACCAGCCGACTGCCTTCCGACGGCAGGGTATAGGTTACGGCAAACGTACTGGGAACAGCGGCACACAGCGTAAGGACGAACCAGGTAAGTCGCATCATAATTTCCTGTGCTCACAAAAGAGAAAGCCTGGACTCAGGCAGGCTTTCTCAGTTTACGCTATTACGCTTCGATTTTACGCCATCTGCGCGTCAGCACTTTTTCCGCCTCGACAATAAGGAACATCACAAAACCAATCAGGAAGGTAATGACCCAGTAGCGGAACGGCAGCGCTTCGGTGCCAAACAGCATCTGCATGAACGGGGCGTAAATGATAAGAAGCTGTAGCGCAAGCAGTACGCCGCTCACGATCCAAATCCCTTTATTCGCCAGCAGACCTTTGCTCAGCGAGAAGCCGTCATTAACGCGACAGTTGAGCATGTAGAACCACTGCGCGGTCACCAGGGTTTGCAGCAGCACGGTGCGGATGAATTCCGCCGAGTAGCCGCGCGGCTGTAGCCAGGCTTCCAGCACGAAGGCGCTAATGGCAATCATCAGACCGACAAACACCACGCGCCAGATGGCGTAGCCGTCCATCACATGCAGATTCGCCTTGCGCGGTGGCCGGTTCATGATGTCCTTCTCACCCGCTTCAAACGCCAGGCCAAACGACAGGGTTGCCGACGTCGCCATGTTCATCCACAGGATCAGGACCGGCGTCAGCGGAATCAGGTTCCCCGCCAGCAGCGCGATGATGATCAGCAGGGCCTGCGCGATGTTGCTCGGGATAACGAACAGAATCGTTTTTTTCAGGTTATCGTAAACCCGCCTTCCCTCGTGGACCGCACTGGCAATGGTGGCAAAATTGTCATCCGTTAACACCATGTCGGCGGCTTCCTTGGTGACCTCAGTCCCCTTAATCCCCATGGCGATACCCACATCCGCCCGCTTGAGCGCCGGGGCATCGTTTACGCCATCCCCGGTCATGCCCACCACTTCCTGTTTACTTTGCAGGGCCTGCACGAGGCGGAATTTATCCTCCGGGCTGGTTCGGGCGAAAATATCGTACTGCTGCGCGGCGTCGCTCAGCTGACGGTCATCCATCGCCTCCAGCTCACGTCCGGTGATTGCGCTTGCGGCGTTACCAATCCCCAGCATTTGCCCAATGCTCATGGCCGTTTGCGGGTGGTCGCCGGTGATCATTTTCACGCGAATCCCGGCCTGCAGACAGTCGGCAATCGCGGTAATGGCCTCCGGACGCGGCGGATCCATCATTCCTGCAATACCCAGCAGGATCACGCCATCATGGAGGTCCGGGTGATCCAGATCGCGCTGTCCCTCGCGGGCAGGTTTCCAGGCCGCCGCCACCATGCGCAGCCCTTCCCGGGCATACTCTTCAATCTTCCCTTCCCAGTAAGGTTGATTGAACGGCTGCAGTCCGTCATTCGTCTGCTGGTGCTGGCAGAGGCGGAACAGGACGTCCGGCGCGCCGGTGATTAAAATCGCCTCTTCTTCACCCAGTCGGTAGAGCGTGGACATGTATTTATACTGCGAATCAAACGGGATTTTACTGCGCATTTCCGTATCAAGCGGTGGGAGCGGGATTTTCGCCGCCAGCACCTTCAGGGCACCCTCGGTTGGTCCTCCGGTGATTTTCCACAGCCCCTGCTCGTCTTTGATCAGCTGGCTGTCATTGCAGAGGTCAATGGTGCGCAGGTAGCGTTCCAGCAGGGAACCCTGCGTCACGCTGACGGGCGTCGGGTCATCTACGGGGTGAATATTCCCCACCGGTTCGTAGCTGTCGCCCTCCACGCGATAGGTCGTGTCAGCGGTAATTACCGCTTTGACCGTCATTTCATTCATCGTCAGGGTGCCGGTTTTATCCGAGCAGATGACCGTCATTGCGCCCAGGGTTTCCACCGTGGGCAACTTGCGAATAATGGCCTTGCGACGCGCCATGGCCTGTACGCCAAGCGAAAGGATGATGGAAATGATGGCCGGCAGGCCTTCCGGCACGGCGGCAACGGCGAGGCTGATAAGCGACAGCACCAGTTCAGAAACCGGCATATCCCGGAACAGGAGGCTAAAGACGAACAGCGCTAACATCATCACCAGGATAGTGATGAAGATGGTCTTACCGAGCTTGTCCATCTGCACCATCAGCGGCGTGCGGTGCTTTTCAATGTCGGACATCATCTGGTTGATGTGGCCAAGCTCGGTCTCCCCCCCGGTGGCCACCACCACGCCTTTACCGCCGCCGGAGCTGACGGTGGTGCCTGAGTAGAGCAGATTATAGCGATCGCCTAAGGGCAGTTCCCCGCTTAACGCATCGCTGTTTTTCTCAACAACGGTGGATTCGCCAGTCAGGATGGCCTCCTCCACGCGAAGGTTATGCGCCTCAATCACGCGCAGGTCCGCAGGGATACGATCCCCGGCGCGGATCACCACGATATCGCCCGGGACCAGCGCCGTAGTGGGGATCGTTTCATGATTCCCCTGTCGTACCACCACGGCTTCGCTGGAGAGCATATTGCGAATACTCTGCAACGATTTTTCAGCATTGCTCTCCTGGATATGGCCGATCAGCGCGTTAATGATGGCAACCCCAAGGATCACAAACATGTCTACCCAGTGGCCCATAAAGAGCTTAAGCAACGCGGCCACCAGCAGAACGTAAATCAGTACATCGTTAAAATGCGCCAGGAAGCGCAGCCAGGCGGGTTTGCCCTTTTTTTGCGGTAACGCATTCTCACCATGCTGCTGAAGTCGGGCTGATGCCTCAGTGCCGCTAAGTCCTTCCAGAGTGGAGTGGATATTCGACAGGGTTTCATCAACGGTTTGTTGATAATACGGACGTTCAGGTTTTCCTGTTTTCATTGTTACTTCCTCAGGTTCTATTCAGAAATCACCTTGCTTTCATGAAATTAACGAATAACGAAAACAGGAACATGGGCGTAACGGACAATACTTGCCGCCTCCGATCCTAACAAATGGGTTTGAATATTTGGATTGCGGGAGCCGACGATAATCGCGCCAGCAGCAAGTTCATCTGCCAGCTTAATAACCTCATCACGAACATTTCCGCTGCGAACATGGAGGTGAACGCGCTCTTCTGGCAAATTCAATTTTTTGACCAGGTCAGACAGTTTTTCTTTTGAATTATTAATCATATATTCATCCATCTTTCGCGCATCTGAAATAAAACCACGCGTCAGCTCGGCTGAAAATTTTGGCATGACGTGCAGCAAATGAATGTCACCCAATGCGCTTTGCGCCAGAAACTGTGCATGCTGCAACGCTTTATCCGCCAGGCTTGTCTCATAGACATCCACCGGAACGAGAATGTTTTTATACATATCGAGCATCCTTTTTATAACCAACATGAGAGTGAATGAAGCAAAAAAAACGCATTAAATGCAGGGGGTTGCCCTTAATGCCAGTTACGGTAAAAGAGATGAATAATATTAAACGTAGCACAGGAATTTCAGGTTTAGCGCGTCCCCGCTGCTAATGGTTATTTAACATTTATCTTTTCGCCGACTATGCTCATAGTGAGTTACCGCTTCCGGCTCATGGAGGAATGTATGTATGGCATAAGCCTGATCCGACTGGGTATGTTTATTGCGCTTGCCATTATCGCCAGCACGGCGATTGGTTTATTTACCTATATGGTCGTCACTGTTCTGGCAGAATAGTGTCACCCCTGTCCAGGTTATGGAATAAATAAAACAGTTATTTATTAGGGGAATACAGTGAACCGCTACCTCTCTCTTTTACCGTTCGTTTTGTTAACGCTCACGGCGTGCGATCCAAAACCTGAACAAGCCTCCCCCCTGCCCAGAATGGTTAAAGTGGCGGAGGTGACGGTTCCCGGTCATGCCCAGCAGCGCGTTTTTCCCGCCCGCATTGAATCGGGCGATGCCACAGACCTTTCCTTCAAGCGCGCTGGTCAAATTGAAGCGCTCGATGTGCGTCAGGGCGCAGCCATCAAGCAGGGCCAACAGCTTGCAAGATTGAACTCTCGTGAAGCCCAGCAGCGGGTTAACGACAGGCAGACGGCGGCGACGCTGGCCCAGAGGCAGTTCGATCGCTTCCAGACGCTGGCGGGCCGCCAGGCGATTTCGAAAGCCGAAATGGACGTGCAGCGTGCAAACCGCGATTCGGCGAATGCGGCGCTGCAGATTGCCCGAGAAGAGTTGAATCAGATGACGCTCGTCGCCCCCTTCAGCGGGACGGCGGCCAGCGTACATGTCCGAAACCATCAGGTGGTGTCTGCTGGTCAGCCCATCGCGACGTTAACCCGCACCGATCTGCTTGACGTGGTGTTCAGCATCCCTGAAAACCTGTTTAAGACCTTTGATATCCGCAACGCGCAGTATCGTCCGGTAGTGAGAATTAACGCTATTCCGGATCGGGAATTTACCGCCGTCTACAAAGAGCACTCGGGCAGCAGCGACAGTAATACCCTGACCTGGCAGGTAATACTGACCATGCCGCGACCAGAGGATTTTCCCGCCGTCGGTGGCGTAAGCGGTACGGTGACCATCAATTTAACCAACCTCCCGGCTGGCGCGGGCGCTCAGGCGCTGGTTGTACCGGTTGAGGCCGTCTTTAACCCGGACAACAGCCCACGCAATGAGCCGCACGTCTGGGTTGTGGCGGGAGAAGGCAACACGCTCCATCTTGAAGACCGCAAGGTCAGCGTGGGGCAAGTGATAACCGAAGGCGTGACGATCACCAGCGGGCTTAAGGCGGGCGAGCGCGTGGTGGCCGCAGGCGTGGGAGAGCTCCATGCTAACCAGCCGGTGCGTATCTGGACGCGTGAGCGGGGACTGTAATGGATATCACTCGTCAATTTATTAATAACCCGGTTCGCGTATGGCTAACGATTCTGCTGCTGGGCATGGGGGGGATTTTCGCCCTGTTGAATATCGGCAGGCTGGAAGATCCCGCCTTTACCATCAAAACCGCAGTGGTGGTCACCCACTACCCCGGCGCATCCGCTCAGCAGGTTGAAGAAGAGGTGACGCTGCCGCTGGAGAATGCCCTTCAGCAGCTGCCTTATCTGGACAACGTGAGCTCCATCTCTTCAAACGGGCTGTCGCAAATCACCGTTAACATCGCTTCACGCTATCACTCGAATGAACTACCGCAGATTTGGGATGAGCTGCGCCGCCGCGTAGGCGATGCCTCGCGTCAGTTCCCGCCCGGCGTCGTCACGCCCTTTGTGAATGACGATTTCGGCGACGTGTTCGGCTTCTTCTTCGCCATTTCCGGGGATGAATTCAGTAATCCTGAACTGGTGAGATATGCAGAGCAGCTGCGCCGCGCGTTGATTCTGGTTCCCGGCGTCGCGAAGGTCGCCATCGGCGGGGCCATTAGCCAACAGGTCAACATCGATATTTCCCTGACTAAAATGGCCGCGCGCGGCATTACGCTGAACCAACTTTCCGCCCTGCTCAGCAGGCTCAACGTCGTTTCCAGCGCCGGAGAAATCACCTCGGGCAGCGAATCCATTCGTCTGCACCCCACCGGTGAGTTCGAGAATCTTGATGAACTGGCGGATCTCATCATCACGCCTTCCGGCACCGGGGCGGCGACGCGCCTGCGGGATATCGCCACGCTGTCGCGCGGGCTGAACGAATCGCCCGCCAGTATCTACCATGCCAACGGCAAAAAAGCCGTTACCATGGGCGTCTCGTTTATTCCCGGCGTGAACGTGATCGACGTGGGCCACGCGCTGGAGGCGAAGCTAAACCAGATGTCGGCGGAAAAACCGGCAGGCATACAGATAGATCTGTTTTACGATCAGGCAGCCGAAGTGGGTCATTCTGTTAACGGTTTTATTATTAACTTCCTGATGGCGCTGGCGATTGTCATCGGCGTGCTGCTGATCTTTATGGGGGTACGCAGCGGGATCATCATCGCGGTTTCTCTCGCCCTTAACGTGCTGGGCACGCTGCTGATTATGTATCTGTGTGGCATTGAGCTACAGCGCATCTCGCTCGGGGCGCTGATTATCGCCCTCAGCATGCTGGTGGATAACGCCATCGTGATTGTCGAAGGGGTGTTGATTGCCCGGCAGCAGGGCTCCCCGCTGTTAACCGCCGTAAACAACATCATCCGCCGCTCCGCCCTGCCGCTGCTGGGGGCGACGGTGATCGCCATCCTTGCGTTTGCTCCTATCGGGCTATCGCAGGATTCCACCGGGGAATACTGTAAATCTCTGTTCCAGGTGCTGCTGATTTCCCTGATGCTGAGCTGGTTCTCGGCGCTCACCCTCACCCCGGTGCTGATTAAGTGGTGGTTGTTTAAAAACGACAGCGCACCGGACACTACTGACGAGTCAGATCCTTACGACAAACGTCTCTACCGCCTTTACCAGCACCTGCTGAACGCACTGCTGCACCATAAAGCGCCGACGCTGGTAGTGATGGCCGCCCTGCTGGCCGCGTCTGTCTGGGGGTTTGGCGCGGTGCGGCAAAACTTTTTCCCGTCGTCCAATACGCCGATTTTCTTTGTCGACCTCTGGTTACCTTACGGGACAGATATCAAATGGACCGAGAAAATGACCGGCGACATTGAGAAAACCATCAAGGGACGGCCCGGCGTGGAAACCACCGTCTCGACCATTGGTCAGGGGAGTATGCGCTTTATTCTGACCTACAGCGGACAGCGGCAGTACAGCAACTACGCGCAGATCATGGTGCGTATGGATGACCAGCGCAGCATCTCCGCGCTGACGCGCTACGTGGATGAGTACATCGCGCGTAACTACCCGCAGGTCAACGCCAGTACGAAACGGGTGATGTTTGGGCCCTCCGGCGACAGCGCCATTGAAGTGCGCATTAAAGGCCCGGATCCTGACAGGCTGCGTCTGATTGCCAGCCAGGTGGACGATATCCTGGCGCGCGACCCGGCCACGGGGAGCGTCCGAAACGACTGGCAAAACCGCAGCAAAGTGATCCGTCCGCAGTACGTCGCCGCGCTGGGACGCGAGCTTGGCGTGGATAAGCAGGACGTCGACAACGCGCTGGAGATGAATTTCTCCGGCAGCCGGGCGGGGTTGTATCGGGAAGGCAGTGACCTGCTGCCCGTGGTGGTGAGGCCTCCGGAAAGCGAAAGGCTGGACGCCAGCCACCTGAACAACGTGCTGGTGTGGAGCCATGCGCGGCAGCAGTATATCCCGCTGAGTAACGTCGTCAGCAGCTTCACGCTGGAGTGGGAAGATCCGCTCATCCTTCGACGCGACCGCTCGCGGGTACTGACGGTTCAGACGGATCCGGACCCGCTGAGCCAGCAAACCTCCGGTGATATTCTCGCCCGCGTGAAGCCGCAGGTGGATGCCCTTCCCCTGCCACACGGCTACAGCATCGAGTGGGGGGGCGACGCGGAAAACTCCAGCGAAGCGCAGCAAGGGCTGTTCACTACGCTACCTCTCGGGTATCTGGTGATGTTTGTCATTACGGTGCTGATGTTCAGCTCGGTAAAAAATGCCGTCGCGATCTGGCTAACCGTACCGCTGGCGTTGATTGGCGTCACGCCAGGATTTTTAATTACCGGCATTCCCTTTGGCTTTATGGCGCTGATTGGTCTGCTGAGCCTGAGCGGAATGCTCATCCGCAACGGCATCGTGCTGGTGGAAGAGATTGAACAGCAGAAAACGCACAAGGATCAGCACAGCGCGATCGTTTATGCCGCCACCTCGCGCCTGCGCCCTATCCTGCTCACCGCGTTCACGACCGTACTTGGCCTGGCTCCGCTGCTGCTGGATGTTTTCTTCCAGAGCATGGCCGTTGTGATTATGTTTGGACTGGGGTTTGCTACAATCCTGACGCTACTGGTACTCCCCGTGATCTATGCGTGTTTCCATCGTAAGGACGAAGCCAAACAACAATGAATGCGACAGGGCTGAACATTATCAAGACGCTGGGCTGTATGACGGCGGTCACCTTCTTCACCATCTACAATACCTGGGATCATTATGACTATGACTATCACTGGATCCTGGGCTTTTTAACCTTTATCTCGACCATCGCCACGCCGCTGTTTTTTGTGGTGTCGGGCTATCTCGACGGGCAATCCCGGCACGGCACACGCTGGCAGCTGGGTAAAATAAAAAGTCTGGTGATTGTTTTTCTGTTCTGGATAACGATCTACTACCTGTGGGAGCCTTATCAGCGCGGGTATTTAATTCAGCCCTGGTTCGTGTTCGCCTTTGTGGTGATTTACACCTTCCACCCGGCGGTGGAGTGGCTTAGCCAGAGGAGATCGCTGTTCTGCGGCGCGATTGCTGCTCTGCTGTGCTTTTCCTACGGATACGATCTGCTATCGGCGCTTTATCCTGAAACGCACGTCCTTTCGCTTTCGCCGCAGTATCGGCTGTGGACATGGCTGCTGTTTTATCTGACCGGGCAGCTCTTCTGCGACCCAAAAGTGGCCGAGTGGATAAGCCGCAAAAATGTGGTCCGGGCGGCGGTTGTCGCCATCCCGTTTATCTATCTCTTCACCTGGTTTTACGAGCGCCACTTCTTTTTTGCCCTGTTTAAGGCCGACAGAAACGCCTTTATTCTCACCGGCTCGCAGATCTACATCCTGATTATTGCCCTGGTGATTGCGGCGAACGGCGTTCGCTTTCGCCGCAATGCTGAATTAAAGGAGTCCATTCTGGCCGCCATCAGCAAAACGATGACCGGCGTATATATTGTGCACTACTCGGTGTTTCATCTGCTGACGGCGCTGATACCGGTGACCTCTCTCGGCATGAAGCTGGCGCTGATTGTGCTTACGTTCGTCACCTCTGTTCTCTTCTCCATGCTGGTATTGTCTAACGCCGTGGCAAAAAAGGTGATCACCCTTTAAAAGCCTAAGCGCAGCCAGGCAAAGAGCACGTTGCCGTTGTTATACGTTCCGGGAATATAGGTGAACTGGACGGTAACGCGCTTATAGCCAGCTGAAAACAGCGGGAAGATGAACGGCAGAGGCACATAGTTTGCAAAATCATCTCGCGCCGTGATGCCCGCGGCGGCACCGAGCCCAAGGCGGAAATCTTTGGCATTATCCAGATACCAGCCCTTCTCCCAGCCATAGCCCATCGCGGGCTGCCATTCGTTGTGCGAGTCCTTGAACATCATTGCGAAAAGCGCGCTCCAGTTGCCCTCTTCGTTATAGCGGGACACGCCCAGGCCGCCGCCCCACGGCATTTCGTTGTAATTGTCGGTTTTTTCTTTATCGTACATAAAGCGGGCGTGCCAGCTCAGAAACGGCAAGTACAAATCGTAACGTTGCGGCTCTTCCCAGGTCTGGGAGATATCATCCGTCAGCGCATTCAACCAGCCGCTAATACGCTGTTCGCCATAGACTTTCGGCTCGGCATGAAGCGGTGCGGCGAATAAAAACAGGACCATCCAGAATGCCGAAAAGTTACGTTGCATCGTTTTTCCCTCAGCTTTAGTCACGCAGCGGTATCTATTACTGTAATCCATTCAGCACGAACCGGAGCCAAACAGACTGATTTATCTTGAGGCAGGGGAAGATGAAATTTATTTATTCAGCGCCTTCCGGAAAGATAAAAACGTTTTCTCAGGCGTTTTGTCGCGGTAGTCTCATAGGTTCCGTTTATATGACGGCAGCTATGTGAGTGACCTTTTCTTATACCAATAATAAAAAACAGTACGGACAGGATAACTATGGACTCCACCCTCATCTCCGATCGTCCCAACGAGGAGACACCTTCGCTCAATCGCGCCCGCCGCGCTGCACTCGGCAGCTTCGCAGGTGCCGTCGTCGACTGGTATGATTTTCTGCTTTACGGCATTACCGCCGCGCTGGTGTTTAACCGCGAGTTTTTTCCCCAGGTCAGCCCTGCGATGGGCACGCTCGCCGCGTTTGCCACCTTCGGCGTCGGCTTTCTGTTTCGCCCGCTGGGCGGGGTGATTTTCGGCCACTTCGGCGACCGGCTTGGCCGCAAGCGGATGCTGATGCTTACCGTCTGGATGATGGGGATTGCCACCGCGCTGATTGGCATTCTCCCGTCGTTTTCCGCTATTGGCTGGTGGGCGCCTGTGCTGCTGGTGACGCTGCGCGCCATTCAGGGCTTCGCCGTGGGCGGCGAATGGGGCGGCGCGGCGCTGTTATCCGTTGAAAATGCGCCAAAAAACAAGAAAGCGTTTTACAGCAGCGGCGTGCAGGTCGGGTACGGCGTCGGGCTGTTGCTTTCCACCGGGCTGGTATCGTTAATCAGCCAGCTCACCACCGACGCGCAGTTTCTGAGCTGGGGCTGGCGCATCCCTTTTATCTTCAGCATCGTGCTGGTCATTGCCGCCCTGTGGATCCGCAACGGGATGGAGGAGTCCGCTGAATTCGAACAACAGCAGCTGGAAAAACCGGCCGTCAAAAAACGGCTGCCGGTGATGGAAGCCCTGATTCGGCACCCTGGCGCTTTTCTGAAAATCATCGCCCTGCGCCTGTGCGAACTGCTGACGATGTATATCGTTACCGCCTTTGCGCTGAACTACTCGACGCAGAACCTCGGCCTGCCGCGCGAACTGTTCCTGAATATCGGCCTGCTGGTCGGCGGGATCAGCTGTCTGACCATCCCCTGCTTCGCCTGGCTGGCGGACCGGTTTGGTCGCCGCCGCGTCTACATCACCGGCGCGCTGATTGGCACCCTCAGCGCCTGGCCGTTCTTTATGGCGCTGGAGGCGCAGTCTGTGTTCTGGATTGTCTTCTTCGCCATTATGCTCGCCAACATCGCTCACGATATGGTGGTCTGCGTGCAGCAGCCGATGTTTACCGAACTGTTCGGCGCCAGCTACCGCTACAGCGGCGCGGGCGTGGGCTACCAGGTGGCAAGCGTGGTCGGCGGCGGGTTTACGCCGTTTATTGCCGCCGCGCTGGTGACCTTCTCCGGCGGTAACTGGCACAGCGTGGCGATTTATCTGCTGGCCGGCTGCCTGCTGTCGGCAGCGACGGCGCTTCTGATGAAAGAGACGAGCCACGCCTGATCTCCCTTTTGTTTCACAGGCGTGTGACATACTATCGGATAGAGTCGCACACCTGTGGAACAAGGAGACAGAGATGAATAATAAGGGCTCCAGCCTGACCCCGGCTCAGGCGCTGGAAAAACTCGACGCGCTGTATGAACAGTCCGTCAACGCGCTGCGCAGCGCCATCAGCGAATACATCGAAACGGGGAAACTTCCCGATCAAAAGGCCAGAAACGAAGGCCTTTTTGTTTATCCATCGCTCTCTGTGACCTGGGACGGCAGCGCAAGCACGACGCCGAAAACCCGCGCCTACGCCCGTTTTACCCACTCCGGCTGCTACAGCACCACCGTCACCCGCCCTGCACTGTTCCGCCCCTATCTGGAAGAGCAGCTAACGCTGTTGTATCAGGATTACGGCGCGCACATTGCCGTGGAGCCTTCACAGCATGAGATCCCGTACCCGTACGTGATTGACGGTTCGGCGCTAACTCTTGACCGCTCCATGAGCGCGGGACTGACCCGCCACTTCCCAACGACGGAACTGTCACAGATTGGCGATGAGACGGCTGACGGGATTTATCACCCGGCAGAGTTTTCACCCCTGTCGCACTTTGACGCCCGTCGGGTGGATTTCTCCCTGGCGCGCCTGCGCCACTACACCGGCACGCCCGCCGAGCATTTCCAGCCGTTTGTGCTGTTTACCAACTACACCCGCTACGTGGACGAGTTCGTTCGCTGGGGCTGTAGCCAGATCCTTGATCCGGACAGTCCATATATCGCCCTCTCCTGCGCGGGGGGGATCTGGATCACCGCTGAAACCGAAGCCCCCGAGCAGGCCATCTCCGATCTGGCGTGGAAAAAACACCAGATGCCCGCCTGGCACCTGATCACCGCCGACGGTCAGGGGATCACCCTAATCAACATCGGCGTCGGCCCGTCGAACGCCAAAACCATCTGTGACCATCTGGCGGTGCTGCGCCCCGACGTGTGGCTGATGATTGGCCACTGCGGCGGCCTGCGCGAAAGCCAGCTGATTGGCGATTACGTGCTGGCCCACGCTTATCTGCGCGACGACCACGTGCTGGATGCGGTACTGCCGCCGGATATCCCAATCCCGAGCATCGCCGAAGTACAGCGCGCGCTCTACGACGCCACCAAAGAGGTGAGCGGCATGCCGGGTGAAGAGGTGAAGCAGCGCCTGCGTACCGGTACGGTGGTGACGACGGATGACCGCAACTGGGAGTTGCGTTACTCCGCCTCCGCGCTGCGCTTCAACCTGAGCCGAGCGGTGGCGATTGATATGGAGAGCGCCACCATCGCCGCCCAGGGGTATCGCTTCCGCGTTCCTTACGGCACGCTGCTGTGCGTGTCCGATAAGCCGCTGCACGGCGAAATTAAGCTGCCGGGTCAGGCCAACCGTTTCTATGAAGGGGCGATTTCCGAACATTTGCAGATCGGCATTCGCGCCATCGACCTGCTGCGGGCGGAAGGCGACCGACTGCATTCACGCAAGCTGCGCACCTTCAACGAGCCGCCGTTCCGCTAATAACAATAAGGAAAAACCATGCACACCCCTACTCCGCTCTCTGCCCTGCGTCAGTGGCTTCAGGAAAACAGCCTCGACGGGATGATCGTTCCGCGCACCGATGCCTGGCAAAGCGAGAATTGCGCGTCGAACGACGAAAAGCTGGCCTGGCTGACAGGCTTTGACGGCTCTGCTGGCGTCGCGCTGGTACTGAGGGATAAAGCGCTGCTGTTCGTCGACGGGCGCTATCAGGTGCAGGCCCACGTTCAGGTGAATATGGATGAGGTTGAGATCCACCATCTGCACAACGAGCCGCTGGCAGACTGGCTGACGGCCAACGTCGCGGCGGGCACGCGCATCGGTTTCGACCCAATGCTGATGACGAATACCGAGTTTACGCAGCTGTCTGCCACACCGTGCACGCTCGTGCCGCTGAACGCGTCACCGTTTGACGCCTTATGGACCGATCGCCTTGCCGCACCGGCGGGGCTTATCCGTGAGATGCCGGTTGCGATAAGCGGTGAAAGCAGCGAAGACAAACGTCAGCGCGTTGCCGCCGTGCTGGCCGCGAACAACGCTGACTACCTGGCCGTTACGCTGCCGGATAACATTGCGTGGCTGCTCAACGTGCGCGGCTCAGATATCCCCACCAGTCCGGTACCGCTCTCATTTGCCCTGCTCGGTCGCGACGGCCGCGTTGAGTGGTTTGTTAACGATAATAAGCTCGCAGAACTTCCTGATGCAGTTCTGAACGCCTTCACGATTGCGCCACAGGACACCTTTATTGAGCGCTGTCAGCAACTTGCTGAAGGGAAGCGGGTGATGGTTGATGCCGACTCCGCGCCGGTGGCCCTGCGCTTTGCCATTGAACCGCGCGGTGAAATTGTCTGGCGAACCGATCCCGTTACCCTCATTAAGGCTACCAAAAACCCGGTCGAGCTGGCAGGGTATCGCGAGTGCCATCTCCAGGACGGCGCCGCGTGGGTCAACTTCCTGGCCTGGCTGAGCCGCGAAGTGCCGCTGCGTGCGGCGGCGGGACAACCGCTAACGGAGCTGGAAGTGCAGGCGCAGCAACTGGCATTTCGCAAACAGCAGCCCGGTTTTATCGAGCAGAGTTTCGCGACCATTTCCGCCTCTTCGAGCAATGCGGCGATGTGCCACTATCATTCAAGCGAGGCCAGCAACAAGCCCATCGGCCATAACCATTTTTACCTGAACGATTCGGGCGGTCAGTACGCTAACGGCACCACCGATGCCACGCGCACGCTGGCGTGGGGTAATGTCCCCTCGCAGCAGCGTCTGCACTACACCGCCGTGCTGAGAGGTTTTCTGTCGCTGATTACCCTGCAGTTCCCTTCCGGTACGCAGGGGCACCAGCTGGATGCTTTCGCGCGTCGTCCGCTGTGGGAGATGGGGCTGGATTACGATCACGGTACCGGGCACGGCGTGGGCCACCAGCTTCTGATCCACGAAAACCCGCATCGCATCGCCAAAAAGGTCAACCCGTGGCCGCTGGTGGCAGGCAATATCATGACGATTGAACCGGGATACTATCTGGGCGATAGCCACGGTATCCGTATTGAAAACCAAGTGGAGATAGTGGAGAGCCGTCCGGGGTTTTGCAAATTTGCTTCTCTGACGCTGATCCCGATTGATTTAAGCCAGGTCGAGATGGATCTGTTGAGCGAGCAGGAAAAGCAGTGGCTGGATGAGTATCACCAGCAGGTACGGGAGGCGCTGTCACCGCTGGTGAATAGCGAGGCGCGTTCGTGGCTGGAGGAGGCGACGGCGCCGGTTCGTGTGTAATTTCGTGCGGTATGATGCCCTCACCCCATCCCTCTCCCACGGGAGAGGGTGAAAACACTAAAAACGGCAACAAGGTTGCCGTTTTGCATTTACCTGACGCAGAAAAGCAAAAAGCCTGCTTCAAAAGCAGGCTTTTCAAATTTGGCTCCTCTGACTGGACTCGAACCAGTGACATACGGATTAACAGTCCGCCGTTCTACCGACTGAACTACAGAGGAATCGTGTGAACGGGGCGCATATTATCGATGCTCCCCGATGATGTCAAAGGCAGAATGCATATTTCCGATCGTTTGCCGAATTATTCTCCATTTCGCGCATTTGTCAGGCATTTTGTCGCGGATATTTCCACAGCCAGCGCCCGCTGACCATGCGCCAGTAGAACAGCGCCCCGCGTACGGCCCAGTCAAGGAACATCCCCAGCCAGACGCCCACCACGCCCCAGCCCAGCACCACGCCCAGCGTATAGCCCGCCACAACGCGACACCCCCACATGCCAAGCATGGACACCCACATGGCAAAACGGGCATCGCGCGCCCCTTTCAGCCCGGCAGGCAACACCCAGGATGCCGCCCAGATGGGCATAAAGGCGGCGTTGAGCCAGATAAGGATCTTCACCACCTCTTTCACGTCATCTTCGTGGGTATAAAACGCGGCCATCAGCCCGGCAAACGGCGCTGTGCCCCAGGCGATCAGCGTCAGCCCAATCGTCGACAGCCAGAACACATGGCGCAGCTGCCGCTCCGCCTGGCCTATCTGCCCTTTCCCGAGCCGTTTACCCGTGATGATGGTTGATGCCGACCCAAGGGCGTTACCCGGCAGGTTAATCAGCGAGGCGATGGAGAAGGCGATAAAGTTACCGGCGATAACGTCGGTGCCCATTCCGGCGACAAACATCTGCGTGAGCAGCTTCCCGCCGTTGAACAACACGGATTCAATGCTCGCGGGAATACCAATCCCCATCACTTCCCAGATAATGGCGAAATTAAAGGGCCGGAAATAGCTCTTAAGCGTAAGACGCAGCGAGGGGGTAATCCCCGTCATCAGCACCCCGATGATGGCCGCCGCACCGATATAGCGTGATATGGTTAATCCCAGCCCGGCCCCGACGAACCCCAGACCATCCCACGAGAACGCGCCGTAGATCAGCACGCTGCTGATGATGATATTCAGGATATTCATCCCACCGTTGATCAGCAGCGGGATTTTGGTGTTACCTGCCCCGCGCAGCGCGCCGCTGCCAATCAACGCGATGGCCGCCGCCGGATAGCTTAAGACGGTCATTTCGAGATAGGTCAGCGCCAGGTCTTTGACCTCGTTCGTGGCTTCCCCGGCGACAAAATCGATAATCTCTTTACCGAAATAGTGGATCACCGCCGCCAGAACAATCGAAAAGAGGGTCATGATCATCAGCGACTGACGTGCAGCCTCGCGCGCGCGTTTGGGATCCAGCTTGCCGAGACTAAAGGCCACCACAACCGTCGTTCCGAGATCGATGGCGGCAAAGAATGACATCACCACCATGTTAAAGCTGTCTGCCAGCCCGACCCCCGCCATCGCCTCTTTCCCCAGCCAGCTCACCAGGAAGGTGCTCAGCACTCCCATCAGCAGAACGCAGGTATTTTCCAGGAAAATAGGCACGGCAAGAGGGGTGATTTCACGCCAGAACAGAACACGATAGCTTTTACGTTTTGCGTACCATGGCGTGCGCACGATCGCCTGGCGCAGAGGGGCAGTGACGTTCAAAATGGACCTTAGCGAGAATAGTTGAAACTTCATTTCAAATGATGGGGGAGAAATGCTAATCCTGCAAAGTATTTTCCTGAAAAAGATGTGTGTATTTACAACAAACTGACGACAGAATCGGCAATCAGTCGATTTTCCCTAAGATCAGGTTTGACAAAAGTTTTTTCGCCGCTAAGATAAGCCTCCACAACGATTCCTCTGTAGTTCAGTCGGTAGAACGGCGGACTGTTAATCCGTATGTCACTGGTTCGAGTCCAGTCAGAGGAGCCAATTTCCTGTTTGCATGCATCTTTGCGAATCCTTATCTGATATTGATTCAAGAGGTTAGCGTGAAAACTCTTCCCGGTGCATTTTGATTTTACCCTCCGCATCGGGAAAAATTGGTGGTCAAATCTGGGGTCAGGTTAGTTCGATGACGGAGTGACCCCCAAATGTCCCTTAACGACTCAAAAATCCGCAACTTAAAACCATCCGCAAAACCCTTCAAAGTTTCTGATTCTCACGGTCTGTACCTTCTTATCAAACCAGGCGGCTCACGTCACTGGTATCTTAAATATCGTATAAACGGCAAAGAATCCCGCATTGCACTGGGTGCCTATCCTGCCGTCTCCCTGTCTGATGCCCGCCAGCAGCGCGAAGGTATCCGTAAGATGCTGGCGCTGAACATCAACCCGGCACTGCAGAGGGCTGCTGAACGCAGAGCCTGCACACCAGAGAAGGTGTTTAAAACAGTGGCGCTGGCATGGCATAAAAACAATAAAAAGTGGTCGCAGAACACCGCTGACCGTCTGCTTGCCAGCATGAACAACCATATCTTTCCTGTAATTGGTCATCTGTCCGTCACGGAGCTTAAACCCCATCATTTCATTGACCTGCTGAAAGGCATTGAGGAAAAGGGCCTGCTGGAAGTCGCGTCCCGCACGCGGCAGCACCTCAGTAACATCATGCGCCATGCGGTCCATCAGGGATTTATCGACACCAACCCGGCAGCAAATCTTGATGGCGTGACGGCTCCCCCCATGAGACACCACTATCCCGCCCTGCCGCTGGAGCGGCTGCCTGAACTGATTGAACACATTGAAGCATATCATCAGGGCCGTGAACTGACCCGGCTTGCTGTCCTGCTGACGCTGCATCTGTTCATTCGCTCCAGTGAGCTGCGCTTTGCACGCTGGTCAGAAATTGATTTCATAAACAGAATTTGGACGATACCCGCCACACGCGAAGCCATTGTGGGTGTGCGTTATTCAGGGCGCGGTGCAAAAATGCGCACTGCTCATATCGTGCCCCTCTCACAGCAGGCTATAGCTATTCTGAAACGGATTAAGGAAATATCCGGGGCTTACGAACTGGTCTTCCCCGGCGACCATAACCCGTACAGGCCGATGTGCGAAAACGCGGTTAATAAAGCACTGCGCCTTATGGGATTCGACACGAAACAGGACATCTGCGGACATGGCTTTCGGGCAATGGCATGCAGTGCCCTGATGGAGTCTGGCTTATGGTCGCAAGATGCAGTGGAACGCCAGATGAGTCACCAGGAGCGCAACACCGTGCGTCTGGCTTACATTCATAAGGCTGAGCATCTGGAAGCCCGCAAGGCGATGATGCAGTGGTGGTCAGATTATATCGATACATGCCGGGTCGCATACGTACCACCTTTTAACACAGGGCGGGATAAAAACAACGAAGCTGCATGACCAATAACAAAAAGCTGTATCAGCATACCCTGGTACGGCTTTATTCATTTCTGATGGCTTGCCAACCCCTCCACCCCGACCCGACCCGTCGCTGCCTGTAGAAAGCTGTTACACAACAACAACAACAACACGCTTGCGCCGTCAGCCCTGGCGTGCCATTTCATTTGAGAGCAAGGATCATCCCTACTGCCCCAGCGACGAGAACGGCATCAATGAGAAGCTCGAACGTATGCGTCTGGAGTTTCTGGACGAGACGTTTCGCAATCATCGAACCGACGAACAATGCGATGCCGATGGCAAGTCCATGTGTGAGGACAGGCTGCGCGAGTGCGCCCGATATACCGAACGTAGCTAGCTTACCAGCGTAGAGCAGGATTGCGCTTGCCGCCTCTGATCCCAAAAATACGCCTCCACTCATTCCGTACCCGGTAAATACCGGCACGCTGAGCGGCCCGGTGGACAGCACGAATCCGGTCATAAACCCGACAATCGCCCCGGCCAAACTCATGTGCCAGAGATTCAAGTGGAGGTTCGATCGTCTGATGAGACGGCGCAGCGGGATCATCGCAAGGAAGAAAGCTGCTAGGAATACCTCCACTGTGCCAGGAGAAATCGTAAGTAACGTGTGCGCCCCGAGAACAGCCGCAGGAACTCCCGCCAACGAATAGGCAAACACCGGTCGCCAACGAATCTCATGCCACCAGACAATCACCCGTCCGATGTTGCCGAAAAGGGAGGCGATCGCCATAACAGGCACAGCAATCCGTGGCCCGTACGTGGCGACGAGGACGGGCAGCATGATTAACGACGAGCCAGTGCCGACGACACCGCTGAGTACTCCGGCACCGAGAGCGACGAAGAAGAGAAGTAAGAGTGCAATCATCGGCTTTAAGATCAACCAGGGCCATCGCTCGCAGCCGCAAGAAGCGGCACCAGGATGTCGCTGATCGGCGTTGGAATGCTGTGAACCCGGCCGCGACGCGCAATGACGCCGTTGCGGATATCCCATTCAAGCGGTCGGCCAGCTTCTCGATCCGTGAGGATGGAGGTGCTCATGTCTGCAGGAGCCGCCCGGAACTTATCGAGGATCTCCTGCGGCACTTCGTCTCCGAGTTCAGCGCCCTCTGCACGTGCCACGGCCAGGCATTCCTGCAGATAAGCCAGCGTAAGCCTGGCGATATCAGCACGGCCAAACATGCCTGAGCGGCGGTGCGTGAGTGCCATGAGTCCAGCCACCGCATTCTGCATCAGCTTGCGCCAGGCCAGGGAGCTGAAATTCGCGGCCAGATCTACGGAGCACCACGTGCCTTGCAGCGCTGCGGCCACTACACGGGAAGCTGGTGCGTCTGGCACGCTGAGGCGCGCCTCACCACGCAAGCGTACCGAGCCATCGGACTGCGCTTGCGCAGGGAACCACACGACAGCGGGAACAATCTGTCCGGGCAGAGAGTACGTAGCGAGCCTGTCCAACTGTTCGACCCCATTCTGGAGCACGCATATAACCGTCTCCGGGCCAGTCAACGCCCTGAGCCATTCTGCTGCCGCGTCGATTTGTGTGGACTTGACTGCCAGAAAGATAAGATCAACCGTGCGAGTGATTTGTGCCGGATTCGTCTGTACCGGACCGGGTACGGTGATAAAGCGGTTGCCATCTTGCAAGGTCAGGCGATCGCGGGGAGTACGTCCACACAGCAATGGTGTGCGGTCGACTTCGTGTAACGCCGCCGCGACTGTTGTGCCGATGGCACCTGGACCTAAAACAGCAACAACTGTATTGATTTCAGTGTTCATGAATGCGGACTCCTTGCAACAGAATCTAATTACGTGGTGGTTGTGCCCTTCCCAAAGGACATGTAATATATTACATATGAATAAAGAAAATGGTAATAGAATTTCAGAAGGTGAGCAGCGGTTACAGCAATGGCTTGGCAGCATTCACGCCCGAAGCGGCGACCTCGCTGCAAGTGAGGCTAAAGTTGTCGATCTCCTGCTTGTCGATCCTTTATTTGTCGGTACAAGCACGGCAGCACAGGTTGCCACCCGTGCTGGTGTATCACCGCCGACAGTAATACGCGCTGCACGAGCGATCGGGTTCACCGGGTTCACTGAACTTAAGATAGAGATTGCCCGGGCTCGTGGCACTGCCCAATTCTTTGCCCCGCCTGAAGTTCTTACAGCGGATGCGACGCTGGCATCAGTGCTGGAAACATCAATTCGTGCTGGTGTAGACGCACTGACTGCGCTCAGCGGTGCTATCGAAATCTCCGCACTTGATGAGGCGGTCGATTTAATCCAGAGCGCACGCCAGGTATTTGCATTTGGTGCTGGTCCCTCTGCGACGGTTGCCGCTGATGCGGTCTTTCGTTTGCGGACGGCGGGTGTGATAACCGTCAGTATCCAGGATTATTTATCAGCGATGATTGCTGCTCGTCTACTCGGTCCAGGCGATGTCATCATCGTCGTCAGTTCAACAGGGCGCACATCATCCACACTCTCCATCGCTGATGCAGCATCCTCGGCAGGAGCATCGCTTATTGCAATAACTAACCAGTACGATACCCCACTGGCAACACTCGCCAACGTTTCGCTCGTTGTTGGCGGAATGCCACTCCCGGCACAGATGGCCGCTGCCGGGAGTCGACTGGCCCAGCTCGTCGTTATTGATACGCTGGTCGCTGCTCTCACTCTGCGGGATAAAGAACAAAGTCGCCGGGCTGAACGGGCGGGTATTGATTTGCCCGATATGTCCTGATGCAGTTCAGCACGGTAGCAATGATTCTTACTGCTGCGGTAGCTCATGCAGTATGGAATATAGCCTCAAAATACAAGAGGGAAGACACTCTTGTGTTCGTCTGGGCGTACAGCTGTGCCTCAGCATTGCTGTGGCTCCCGTTCAGCCTCATTCTGATAGTTGAGGGACAACAGGAACTCGACTGGAGACTCGCTGTCGGCGCAGTTATCTCGTCTGCACTTCATATCGCTTATTCTCTAATCTTGCAGGCTGGCTACGAGCGCGCCGAACTGGGTGTTGTTTATCCGATTGCCCGAGGAAGTGGACCAGTTCTGACGATACTGTTTGCAACCCTTCTCATGGGAGAACGGCTTTCACCAGGCGCTTTACTCGGCGCTTTTATCGTTATCGCTGGTATTTTCGTTGTCACCGGCAATCCGTTCAGGAGCGGAAGCCGACCACTACAGGGAATGCTTTGGGGGGCAGCGACAGGCACCGCCATCGCTGGCTATACACTCTGGGACGGTTATTCGGTAATCTCTCTGCACTTGGATCCAGTGCGCTACTACGCCAGCACACTCCTGCTACAGAGTCTGATTCTTACCCCTGGTGCGATGCGGCGACGAAATCGCATTCCA
Organism: Enterobacter cloacae complex sp. P47BA; assembly: GCF_014930485.1. NCBI lineage: Bacteria > Pseudomonadati > Pseudomonadota > Gammaproteobacteria > Enterobacterales > Enterobacteriaceae > Enterobacter > Enterobacter cloacae complex sp. P47BA. The sequence goes on from NZ_JADBRF010000002.1 coordinate 166,501, forward strand.
ACTGCTGTACGTGTGGATATCATCCCAATCCTTATCATTGCTGTATGCTCTCCCCTTGCCTACATCCTTGTACTGACAGCCATGCAGAGCATGCCACTGGCACTCGTCGCTCCTCTCAGGGAAACATCCATTATTGTCGGCTCCCTTCTTTCGTACTGGCTGTTTCGTGAAAATCATCTGGCACGCCGGATTGCCGGTGCAGTGGTGGTGCTGACCGGCATCGCAATAATTAGCCTTTGATCGCTTCGTTGGATGCCAATCGTCGTCTTATTGTCAGCGTGGATCGTTCGTCGAAGTTCAGTTTTCATCACCAGTTTGATCGCAAAGCTATGCCACATAGCACTATTGGCTTTATAATCATTAACGGTAAAAGTGGTATTGAATAGTGATACTCCGATGCAACACATTCAACATGTAGCCTGATTCTGATAACCGCTTTCGTTAGAAATGGCTTACTCCATAGCGAGAGTTCGTGATGCTCAAAACAGAAGATCTCAACACTATGATATCAATTGATGAGATTCACTTTGCTGACTGGCAAATCTGGCCACAGCTAAGGATTCTGTTACATCGGGGTAAGCCAGTAAGAATTTCTGCCAGAGCTTTTGATGTTCTGGTTGTTCTGGTGAGTGCCAGAGGTAAAGCGGTAAGTAAAGAATCTTTACTTACGCAAGTGTGGGGAAATGAAATCGTCGAAGAAAATAATCTTCAGGCACAAATTTCAGCTATACGCCGCATACTGGGACATGACCGCCATCTACTGGTTACTGAATTTGGTTGTGGTTATCGCTTTAATATCAACAAATCGCCAACTGAACCTCTCTCTAAATCAAAAATACCTGAGCCCGCTATTACCCCTTTTCTAGCGTCGATTCTGGGGCGTGATAAAGCTGTGCAGGAATTATGCGCCTTATTGGATCAATACCGTCTGGTGACGATTACAGGCTCAGGGGGCGTGGGTAAGACTCGTCTGGCATGGGAAGTCGTCAGTCTTACACACACGCATTTTCCTGATGGAATATGTGTGGCTGAACTGGCTCATATCACCGAAGCATCCAGCTTGCTATCCGTTATTTCACAAGCGCTCCATCTTCCATTAGCTGCCATTCATAATGATGCCGATTTACGGCAACAGCTTGCACGGCGTCGATGTTTACTGCTGATTGATAACTGTGAACATGTAATTAATGAACTTGAACCAGTGATTACGTTGCTCCTGCACCTGGCTCCCCATATCAAACTGTTGTTGACTAGCCAGGTAGCGTTGCAGGTTGCCGGCGAGCAACAATATCTACTACCACCATTACAAGTTCCTGAGAGCGAAGAGGCTGATACCCACGAGTTACTGACTTTTTCCAGTGTCCGCCTCTTTATCGAACGCGGGCAGGCAAATCGACATGATTACCATCCATCAGCCAGCGAACTGTCTTTGATTGGCGAGTTATGCCGTCATCTTGACGGTCTGCCGTTGGCGATTGAACTTGCGGCCTCCCGTCTGCCAGTCATGAGTGTCAAAGAGATCTATAGCCGACTGGAAGACCGTTTCCAGCTATTGAGCAATACGCACAGATCTCTGGAGCCCAGACATCAGAAAATACTGACCGCGCTGGAGTGGACTTATCAGTTGCTCAACACACGTGAACAACGATTATTTTGCTCTCTGGGGATCTATACCGATATGTTCAGTGCGAAATCAGTAAGCGACCTTCTGCTGATTAAAGACAAGCATCGCTGGCAGGTTGTTGACGATCTGCAAAGATTACTGTCTTTATCCCTGATTCAGGTCAGTACTCAGGTACCAGAGACCCGTTTCCGCCTGCTGGAAACCATGCGCCAGTTCGCATGCGATAAACTCAGGCAACAGGGTGAATATACTGTTCTTGAGGCCCGTTTTGCCGGTTATTATAAAGTTCTGGTAGAAGAGGCCCAAGGTGATTGGTTTATGCTGCCAACGGGACAGTGGCGTGAACGTTATAGCCATATGCTTAATGATTTGCGGAGTGTATTACAGCAAACGTTGACTGAGGGGGCCGATCCTTCTAAGGGGCTTAAGATATTACAAGCGATGACCCCTTTTTGGATTGAATATTCACTATACGATGAATGTCAGCGCCATATTTATCCTCTGCTTTATGAAAATACTTCGCAGGTAGTATTAACGCTACGCCAGAGAATGAATCTCAGCGCTGTAGCAGGTAAGGCGTCAACCTGGGCAAAAGGCCCTACGCCTGAAACACATTCAGCCTGGAAAACCGCGCTGACAATTGCAGAAAAGCTCGACGACAAAGAAATACGTTTACAGGCTCATTACGGATTATGGTTGTATTATCTGCGTACTGGCGAGTTGGATAAAGCGCTTGAGCATGCGCAATCTATGTGCGAGCTAGCACGGTCCATTACCGACGAGGAGGCGATGGCAACCGGGCTGCGTATTCTCGGTGTATCCCTGCATTTTTTGGGCCGTCATGATGTCGGGCGTGATTATCTCCAGCAATCTCTTGATTGGTATGAACATGGTGAATTAAGCCACTCTTTCCGTTTTGGTCTTGATCAAGCGAGCGCCGGTCAGGCCTTTCTGTCTCGTTTACTCTGGTTACAGGGTGAGTATAAGGCCGCGAAACAGATGGCATGGCGCGGTGTTAAAAAAGCCGCTCGTTTGCAGCATGTCTGTTCTCTTTGCTGTGCACTGGCTGAAGGCGCTTGTATGACAGCAGCACTGGATCGTAATCCGCGTTGGGTTATAAAGGCCGCAAACTGGCTTATTCATCTGGCAAAAAGGCATGATTTATATTTCTGGAAGACATACGGCGAGCTGTTTCTTGTTTGGGCCAAACAGTTCAGTCATACCGATGTTAGTCAAACTACACTGTTTAGCTCGTTGCGGGCGATGGGATTAGACTGGCAATATTCCCCCTTGTTGTCAGAAATTGATACCGGGGTATCACTGAGAGCCACCCGCCAAGATCATGAAAACTGGTGCACGCCAGAGCTGATGCGTCTTTCTGCCACTCAATTACCTCCTCAGAAGCAACGCCTGCTGTTGGAGAAGGCCCTGGACAAAGCGCGTCAGCAACAGGCTCATGGCTGGGCCCTCCGTATTGCTTATTCATTGGCGACATTGCAGGCTGAAGCCGGGGAAAAATGGGCTGCTAAACAATTGATACAGGACGCTTTACATGATGTTGATGACTCAGACAATGCGACGGATGTAAGAAGTGCTATTGCGCTATGTGCCCGAATAGGGACCTGAATATTTACGTTTTACGGCTATTAACATCCCCATGATCACGAGTCCGCCCCCTGCTGAAGAAATCAGCGCCCAGCTATGAGTTGTCTCCCATAACCAGGTGGCAGTCAGTGAGCCACATGCTCCGCCAATAAACATAACGCACATAAATAATGTATTAAGACGGTTTCTGGCATCCGGACGCAAAGAATAAATCGTGTGCTGATTAGCTATCAGTACACATTGCTCACCCGCATCCAGTAGTAGAATGCCCACCACCATACCCACAATACTGTTCCATCTCCAAAAAACAGTCCAGGCTAGCAGCATGAGTATCACACCAAAAACAACCATTCGGAATGGTCCCTGACGATCGCTGAAACTTCCCGCCAGAGGCGCACACAGAATACCGATTAACCCCAAAGCAGCCAGGGCGCCGGTTATCCCTGCACCGTAATCGTAGCGATGAGCTAACCAGAAAGGGAGCACGGTCCACAGCACGCTGAAGGAGGCAAACAGCATTGCTTGTGTAAGAGTTGCACCACGCACCTGCGGCTCGTTTTTCCACAGCAGTCCTAATAAACGTAATACCGCCAGATAGTTAAACTTTGGCGTTGACAACGACTGAGTAGGCAAAATGCGTAAGATGAAAAATATAGCCAGCAATGTCATGATCGCGCCGGATAAAAAGACGCCACGCCAGCCGAAATACTGACCAATAAGGCCTCCGATAGCCCGGCCAGCAAGGATACCTGCCAGGACACCGCTCATCACCGTACCAACGGTTTTACCTCGTGCAGAAGTTCTTGAGAGCGAGGCGGCAAGCGGCACTATCTGTTGAGCTACTGTTGCAGCCATCCCGGTAAGGAAGGAGAAGAACACCAACACTGTCGCCGTTGGGGATAACATCATGCCGATCATTGCCAGGAAAAGCACCTGCGCTTGACGCAGGATAAGCCGCTGACGTTCAATATAATCGCCCAGGGGGATCAGAAAGAATAAGCCCACCGCATAGCCTACCTGGGTGACCATGGGGATCAAAGAAACAGCTCCCCATTCATTGGGAAATGATCCGGCAATTAAATTCAGGACAGATTGATTAAAATAAATATTAGCCACAACAATACAACAAATAATCCCCAGCATAAGAATCCTGGTAGAAGAAAGCTCGTGATTGTCCGAACGCATTGACCACTCCTGGCACTAAACTCAATATTGTCTGGAGTATAAGCAAAGGCGACACCCAACTCTTTGACCGCTTTTTTCAGACATCTGAATTCTGATGCACAAGCTCCTGAAAAAGAGATTTGTTACTAATACTGCTCATGTTATTGACTGTGCTTAACTTGAGGAGCAACAAATGGATTTAAAACTGACTGGAAAAGTGGCTCTGGTAACTGGAGCCCGTACCGGAATTGGTTTCAGCATTTGTGAAGAATTGGCCGTGAATGGTGTGCATTTAGTCATGGTGGCCAGACGAGAACCTGAGCTGATTCTTGCTGCGAAAAAAATTTCAGAGAAATACGGTGTTTCGGTGCTGCCTATTGCCGGGGATGTGACTGATCCCAAACTACCTTCTTTAGTGGTTGAACAAGCGGAAAAAGTTTTTCAGCGTATTGATTTACTGGTGAACAATGCCGGAAGAGCCCATGCGGGCACGCTGTTAACCACTTCGGAAGAAGACTGGCAGATAATGACTGAGACCAAATTCTCCGCCATGCGACGTTTTTGTAAGGTAATCATCCCCGGGATGCAGAGACGAAACTGGGGGCGTATTGTCAATATCTCATCCATTGGCGGTATCTACCCTAATCCGCAACTTACCGTCTCACACGCACTGAGCGCCGCTATCAACAACCTGACCCGTAGTTTAGCACTTAGCGTGGCTCCGGATGGCATTCTGGTCAATGCGATCGGAGTGGGTGCTGTCGCGACGGATAACTGGGCGCAGAACATGCTACCGAATGTTCGCAATCGTCGTCCTGAACTGGCTGACAGAACAGACGAAGAGGTAATGGCATTACTGGGTAAAGAGAAAACGCCTGTGGGCCGCTTTGGACTTCCTGAAGATATTGCTGCAATTGCTGCGTTCCTACTTTCTGGGAGGAATCAGTTTGTTACTGGACAGACAATTGAAGCATCAGGCGGAGCAGACAGATTTATGTAATGTCTTCCATTCAACTTAAATAATGTTTGAGAATTGAATTAGTTTAACCTGATATTTGTTCTTCTTTTCAATCACTGCGAAATATGAGGCCGGATATGGGGGGCTGAAACGCTAAGAAGCCCCCGCGCCAATATAATCCAAATATTATAACGTAATAAATCCCGCACCATGAAATTAATTTCACTGGAAAATTCATGGTATTTTTTTAAAAAAATAGAAATAGAGGCAAACCACTATGTCAAAAAAACAAACACTATCAAATACAAACTATAGTTCGCCTGACTGGCTGACTATCCGTGAAGCAGTCGAAGTGATAAATAAAAAAGGACTGAAAATTAAAAAAAAGTGACATTTACAAGCATGCATTACATGGCAGCATTCATCTCTCTATTTACTTTCAGTCGCCAATTACATTACGAAAAATACAGAGGTCGGGCTACAAAGTAAGGCTCAGACCATGTGATATGTCATCAATAAATCGTTTATGCCTTCTTGACAAAAAAGCGTTTATTGAAGGACATAATTTTATTGTTAGCACTACTGGCAAATATATCATCCCCACAGAGAGAGTTATTGACACTCTATTGATTGGATATGAATATGTTCTAGTACAAAAATTACTTGCCCAATCTCTTAAAATACCATTACCTGTAACAGGAGCTATTGATTTTAATCATGGCATAACAGTTAGCTTACAAGGAGAACCATTTCAACTATTCGATAAAATGACATGGGAAGAAAGAATAACACAAAAAATTATGCAACTCCCTAAAAACATTTCACCATATGTACATAAAGAGATATTCTCAAAGAGGATAAATAATTACCTGGGGAAAGAGTATTTCCCGGCTCATATTTTACCTCGGGATGCCTGGTTTGTTATTCGACACACTGAACTTGATAAAGTCATTGACATCATAACCAATAGCAGAGTGCCCCCATTATCTGCAACGCGAATATCAACACCACTATCTCGTTTTTTCTGGCTGGCCTGTAAAAACAATGAAGTCATCCGTCCATTAATTAGTAAACCGTACAAACTACTATCTATTTTCGAACAATGGGCATCTGACGAAGGCATTACCGACAGGCTCAGTGGTGATACGTTAAAAACTGCACTCGTACGCGGTTCCCCCACATCAATGTCGGATTGACGCAAGTGAATTTTACCAAACCCAAATGTCCGTATTAAGGACCCTAAAATCAGTAATACGGACATAATTAGTTTTTTTGACTCTTTTTTCCTTGTCACCTCAAGGGATATTATATTTCTGCATTACGGGTATAAATACATATCATCAATTACCAAGCATTAGAAATGTAAAAACAAAATAGTACTTAAATGCTCACAACCCCACACATACATAAAGCCACTCCTTATTCAAGGAGGATTTAGCCGACCTGCATAGGTTCGATCGAATCCAAAATGCGAAAAATAGATTAACCTTAATTTATCCAACCATTAAATACACACATGGGTTCGTAATTATATTCCAATTAATTAATCCAAAATTTACTCACCAATACATTACACATGCAAAAACACGAAAACATACATTGCACAGAAAGACTTAGATTCATTTACAATGAAATAAATGAGTGATTTCATTTCGCTCAACAAATATATAACTGAGGTACTAAGGCCATGATTACTAGATGAACCCGTCCATAATCCAGATAGTTACTAAAGATTTAAAAACTCATCCTTATGATACGAGTAATTACCTTACTCCCTAGTAGACTTGCTTTTAATATTTACGGCCTTTTTTCTATACCGGTGCGGGGGGACATTATACCTTTTCCGAAATGCCCTGGTTAATGATTGCTGAGAGTCAAAGCCAAATCGCATCGCGATGTTTATCAAAGGTTCATTTGTTGTGATAACAGCCTCTAAAATAAGACATAATTTTTTCTCTCTGATAAAACCTCCCAGGCTCTGCCCTGTTTCAGAAAAAAACAGTCTCTGCAAATGCCATTTTGAATATCCGGACCTGATAGCCACATCATCAATTTTTAGTGGCATCTCTATATTTTTGTTTATCCAGATAATTAAGTCATTTACAAAATCTTTTCTGTTTTTCATAACCGAAACCTTAGAATTACTCTACTAGAAATACATTTTCATCAGGCATATAGATCAAGAGCTGACAATCCCTAAGTTCTGCATAAATCCTCAATAGAAACCATACTTTTTATTATGGTGTGATGGATATACTCGCAGACAGTCCAGCCACCAATTCAACTCCCTCCGGCAATCTGTCAATATGAATCCGAACCGGGATACGCTGCGCGAGCCGCACCCAGCTAAAGGTTGGCTCGACATTAGGCAGGCCAAGCCCCCCGGTCTCGTCATTGTTATCATCTATTCCGCGTCCGATACTCTCAACATGACCCGTGATCACCGGCTTAAATCCCATCAGCGTAATGTGTGCAGTATTTCCCGTGCGGATATGTTGCAACTTAGTCTCTTCAAAATAGCCAACCACCCAAAAACTATTGGCATCAATGATGGAAACTTTAGTTTCTCCCGCTGTGGCATAGTCACCAGGGCGAAGCCGCAAATGTGTGACATAGCCCGTAACCGGTGACCGAACAATAGCATGCGATAAGTTAAGCTCTGCAAGGTCCAGCGCAGCCAGTGCACCGTGGTAATTAGCCGCAGCGACGCTGGCTGCGCTGGCTGTTTGTTGTAAATCCTCGCTGGAAATCACCCCTTTAATCTGAGAGCGTCGCCTCGCCGCATCCTGGCGCATCAGCATTTCATGACGTTTCGCCTCAACATCAGCCTGGGCGCTGACCACTGCCAACCTCAACCAGTGCGGGTCAATGGAATAGAGCACATCGCCCCGATTAACCCACTGATTATCGCGGACGGCCACATTCAGAACCGGTCCAGAGACATCCGGCGCAATCTGGACCACATCCGCACGAACCCGACCATCGCGGGTCCAGGGGGTTTGCACATAATGTTTCCAGAGAATAAAAGCCAAAAGCGTAGCAACCGCCACAGCGCTGAGCGTCAGCAAATAGCGGCCCAGTAGAGAAAGTAACGATTTCATTTTAAAAACCCCAGTTCGGTCAGTCCCTGCAATAACAGGTAAAAAGTAATAATAAAGATGGAAAAATCGATCATCGGGCGAAACGGCAAGCGACGGTAACCCTTGCTTAGCGAGAAAAGCTGCACGAGTAATAGCGTACAGGTGAGCGCGACGAGGGAAATTAACAGTAGACCGGGTACAAAAACGCCCTCAATATTGAAATCATTGATCATCGACAGGCTCCATTTCCTGAGTGCTTAATGCGCAGTACAGATCAACCAGTTGATTAACATGATGCCGCGATAGTTCATCTGCTACGGACAGGCTACGCTCAGTCAGGCTGACAATCCGTTCAAGTAAGGTGTTAATATCCGTCGAGTGTGTAAGACAATTGAGAACCTCTTTTATTTCTTTGTCTGCATGCGCATCCCATCGGCGTAATCGCATTACACACAGGCCTATACGCAGGGTGTGCAAAAGATGATTCAATGCCTGTTCTGATGACTGTCCGCTGCGCGGCAAACGTGGCAGTATCAACGCAGCCCGATCGATCATCAGGTTGATCCAGAGAGTTTCATCAGTATTCAACACACCTTTCACGCTGCGGTTAATATCGCGCTGGCATAATTTAAGCAGGCGATTTATTGCCGCATCTGCCTGCACAGTCTGCAGAAAGCCCATGCTGAATACCGCAAAGCCAGTTGCAGAAAATAATGCGATAGAGGTATTCACCGCCACGGCAAAATCCCCGCTGTAATGAGCACCCAGCTCGCACAAAATAGGCAGCGTCAGTGTGATCCCCATCGCCATAAACGTGGTGGGCGGCCTTGCCTGGAGCGATCCGGCAAGCAGATATACCGGAGCTAGAACCACTACCAGCACGATAAAATCACTGACTTGCGGTAGGAGAAAGAAGCTGTAAATCAGGCTTATCACAACTCCCCAGAGGGAACCAATGATGTATTTCACAATATGCGGGGCAGGCGTATCGAAGCTGCCAAACAGTGTGCAACAAACGCCAAGGATAGATACTGCCGTACCGCCATCAGGCCATGCCGAGAAAATCCACACCATGCAGCCGCTCAAAATGATGGTGAAAGCGCCCAATGCGGTGCGGGCAGCAGTAAGAGGATCGCGGTGGAATACATACCCTTTCACGGTATTCATTTCTGAGTGCGCAGGCATCTGATTCGCGTGATGAATGGCATCCGAAAGACGATAGCACTGCTGCACGAGGACAATGGCCTCTGTCAGGTAGCGCATAAAACTTACATGCAGTGCTTCTACAAACGTCAACTCATGTACGACATAGCGCTGCAGTAATTTTTCACTGCGTTTTTTGAGCTCTTCCCCCTCGCTTTTAAATTTTCCTTCATCTTTGCAGGCCAGCCAGACCTCAACATCATCCATTAAAATTTGCACATCGAAAGGTATCTTCGCTATCAGCGCTAAACGGTCACGTAACTCACAGTTAACAATGACTAATCGCGCAAGCCTGTCATGAAGCCTTTTTCTCGCTTGCCGGACCGGTACAGAGAACGCAAAATCATAAGGGATATGATGGCTGATGCCCTGCAGGAACTGCAATGCCAGTGCCATATGCAGCGGCGAGGAAACAGGATCGGGTTTGCCTGTTAAAGTCTCTGCGATACGCTGTCGCGCCGCGAGCAGCGTCTGCGATAATTTACTGTTGAACTGGCCTGAGATGCGCGCGGGCAATACATAGCGATGGATAAGTGCCGCGCAGAAGATACCGATCATGATTTCCTGTACCCGAGTGATAGCGATTTCAAAAATCGCGCCAGGATCGGATACAGCAGGGAAGCCAATCAGACTCGCAGTGTAACCAGCAAGGACAAAACCATAGGCCCGGGGCGTACGTTCCAGCAAGGACAAATAGAGGCAGAATGTAATCCAGCCTGCCAGTATCACGCTGCAAAATACGGGGGAATTCACGAACGTGGGTACAATTAATACCGTCATGCCAGCGCCAATTACCGTTCCCACCAGACGATACAAACTTCTGCTTAGCGATGCTCCGACGGAGGTTTGGGAAACAATATATACGGTGATAATTGCCCAGGAAGGCCGCTCCAGGCCAATTGATAATGCAATATAGTATGCGAGCATCGCAGCGGTAAAACTCTTCGCCGAATAGAGCAGAGCGTTCGCATCATTCAGTAGTGAAGGAGAAGCCATACCGTGAAGACGATGGCATATCGTGTGTAAAAAAATGAAAGTAACTCGCGTTAATTTTTTCATGCCGGAAATTATTACCGGCTTGCATATCTACTTAAATACTCTATTCTGTCAAAAAATACCTAAATGTTGCCAATCTATGTTACCCCCACTTGCCAATACGCTGTTCGATCCGGATACCACCTCCTGCCCCGCAGTCGCGCGTCATTTGGATTTTGTCGATTACGCGGCCGAAGTGCCTGTGCATACGCACCGCAAAGGGCAATTGATTATTGCCCTCTATGGAGCGGTCATTTGTCGCGCCGAAAATGATATCTGGATCGTGCCGCCTGATTGTGCCGTCTGGATCCCTGGGGGAGTGCCGCACAGCGCAAAAGCTACTTGGAATGCGCATCTCAACTATCTTTTTATCGAGCCTGGAGCCGCCGAGCTGCCGGAGCGATGCTGCACTCTGGCCATTTCTGGTCTGATCAAAGAACTCATTGCCCGTTTAACCCACGAGGGCGTCGGATACCCACCAGAAAGCCATCTAGCCAGACTGACCAGAGTAACACTTGATGAATTAGCCACCATGCCTCAGCAGAAACTGAGCCTCCCTGTGTCGTCGCATCCTAAAATCCGCGCCATGGCCGATGCTCTGGTCAGTCAACCTGATGACCGAAGCACATTCAAAACATGGGCAAAAAGACTGGCGCTTAGCGAGCGTTCTCTCGCGCGTTTAATGCTGCGCGAAACCGGGTTGACGTTCGGACGCTGGCGTCAGCAACTGCAACTGATAATTGCTCTCCGGGAACTGGCTAGCGGCGTTTCGGTTCAGAATGTTGCAGCTAATCTGGGGTATGAATCGGTTAATGCGTTTATCACCATGTTCAAAAAAACCATGGGCAGTACACCCGCACACTATTTTGCCGAACGGAAAACAAGCGCACACTTAACCGATATTTAGCGACATCAGGTTTTCCAAGAAACCAGAGGTGAGTCATAGAGCTGCCATATCCGTCTCCCTATGCGGGGGATCACACTACAGAATCTTTACCGCATGGAACCTCCAGCCAGGACTATATTGCCTCAGCCGCCTTAACGATAAAAAGAATCAAAGGACGGTATTATATCTGTTGGATCGGTCTATACATGATCGGGAAGCACAATCAATTCAGCATTGTGTTAAGGAAGTAGTTGAGCATATATGTTTCGACCACACAGAACACTTCTATGGCGATGCTTCATAGCGCATTACCGCCACAGTGGTAACGCCCCCCCCCCTGACTGAAATTCACAATGAATGTATTTAACCGCATCTTTTTATTGTCCTCATTATCACGCTAAGTCATGACACCATTGCAGCAGCGAAACGCTGAAAACTACACAGCAGCACAACTATCCTTCTCCACATCCTTATACAACTAATAACTTATTATTTATTCACTACAAAACCGTACTAAGGATCTTCCCATCAGTAATAAGGTGCTATCGGCTTTTCCTAAGCTTACTGCTGTGTTCTTTTATTTTCTCTGGACATGCACCAGTCATTCCACAATAGGAGAATACAATGACATCACATCAGTTGTTACGTTTAAAACAGGTCGAAGAAAAAACCGGTTTGAAACGCTCTCAAATTTACTTGTATATGAAAAATGGTTCGTTCCCACGTTCAATAAAAATTGGCCCGGCCAGTGTGGCCTGGCTCGAATCGGAAATTGATGAATGGATCAACCTTAAGTTAGCCGGACGTTAGATCAGTTAAAAATGTCCGTTTATTTGCTCAACTTTTCCATATGGATTGAGGAGATAACAGAATGATTCCATTAATTAATTACACCATCTTAACTGATGCATTGCACGCTCTGAAAGAAGGCAATATTCGTCACTGTAAATCCCTCGGATTTACTTTCGACGAAATGAATGCTCTTAATCAGTTATCACTCGATGAACTGTTTACGGTCAGCCGGGCGGCAGTTCCCTTTGTTTCGGTCAGTGTCCGCCATGATGTTCTGCATCATTTACTGGCGCAGGCCCGCCAGGAATACCAGCATCAACAGGAGATTAACCGTGCTATCCGCCTGGGTGGCTCTATCTCGTTGCTCAACCACTATTTTGGCCTGACATCAAATGAAGTCTGCCTTCGTCGCCGGTTGCTGAGTGTCAGCGTGCCGTATGGGCGGACGCCTGAACCAGATGAAGAGACAGATGCCGAAATCTGGAGGCAATGGCAAAAATGTCGGGTGGATAACCTTGAATCCTCCGACGCGCTGGCCGCCATGATGCAGGTGACGGAAAAGCTATTGCCGGACGCCGAAGGTCTGTCTCTCACCACCATCTGGAAGCGCATCACACTCTGCGAAAAGGAAGCCGCCAACAGGAGGGCATCAAATGCCGGATGAGATCGACCGCGATCAGGAGTTCAATGAACAACGACTGGAAGAGATGATTGAACAGAGCCGTTTCAAACCAGGAACAACACCATCATTATTCCACTGCCGTTTATGCGGTAAACCTATTCCTGAAAAACGACGGCAGGCACTACCAGGCGTAACAACCTGTACGGAATGTCAGGATAAACTTGAACGCCGTCGTTGTTAAATGTGAACCAAAAGACGTATGAGTAATAAATGCTCATACGTCTTTATCTGTATCAGAAAGTAAAAATAAATCCCCATAATTTACTTCAACTTCCTTTCCTGCTCTCCAATTTCTTTATTTATCCATCCGACTAACTCTTTCATTTTTGTTTTGAGTTTATCGTTTATGACTCGATCCAGCCCCCTCATGCTGAACACGCCATTACAGAATGGTTGCCCTAATGGACGTTAATTCGTCCGGGCCGGGTATTGCTCTTTAATAATACGGAACGGGCTGTCACAAAACCACAATTCAGGGTGCCGCTGAATGTTCTCGCTGACCCGTTAAAACCGGAATGCAGAATCGGGACGTGATCGAAAAATATTATTTTCTACCATTTTATTAAAAGGGCTCATCATGAGAAAACCCGATTATTATGCATATGTTGCCCAGGAAAGTCAGCCGGATACTCAGGGCGAGAAAAATACGTACTGGACAAAAGTCGGCGTTGCCTTTGCTCACCACGGTAAAGCCGGTCTGAATATTGTCCTGACGCCCGGTATTGCCGTCTCCGGCAAACTAGTCCTGCTGGAACCTCGCGAGGAAAACAGTCCGCAGCAGAGTACGGCTCCTGTCGAAACCGCGCAGTAATCCCTTTGATTCTGACTCCACAGCATGCAGCGTCTGCAGACCCTGCATGCTGTCTGCTTTCTGAGGCCATCATGCTTTCCACCACTGCCTTTCTGGCGGCGGCCATGCAGTGCGCCGCCAGCATTCATCCGTCCACGGCACTCGACGTGGCGCGGGTGGAATCCGGTTTTAACCCGTATGCCATTGCCGAGATTGTCCCGAACTCCGGAGAATCTTCCGGCGATAAACACGTTAATTCTCACCAGCCAGCCAGTCGGGGAGAGGCAGAGCATATTCTCCGCAGCCTAATGGCTCAGGGCCGCCGTTACTCTGTTGGACTGATGCAAATCACCAGCACCAATTTCCGCCATTACGGCGTCACGGCCAGCGACCTACTTAACCCTTGCATCAATCTGTCGGTATTTGAGCGCATTCTCGCCGACTGTTACCGGCGCGGCGGCACCCTGAAACGAGCACTCAGTTGTTACTACTCCGGCAACTTTGAAACCGGACAGCGACCGGAATCCGCCTTTAACCAGACCAGCTACGTACAGCGCATTGGCTATGTCGTCCCGTCCACGCGGGAAGACCGGCACCGTGCCCCTGACCGGAGTGTACAGCCCTCTGTCCGTTATCCCGCCGTTGTGCTGCGCGGCGAGCCTGCCGGTGCCACTGCGCCGATCCTGACTTCTCTGCATTATCCCGGTGCCGTCATTCGCGGCGCTATCCCTGTTATCCCTGATGAGGATAAATGATCATGCGTAAACGCCGTTACTCCGTTGTTGCTTCCGTGCTGCTGCCTGCCCCACTGCTGGCGGCGGACAGCGGATTTAACAAGGCCAATGAGACACTGAGCAATACTTCGACCGGCCTGCTGGGACTGGCCGCCGTCACCATCACGCTGGCGACCATGTGGGTGGGCTACAAGGTGCTTTTCGACGGCAAGAGCCTGCACGATATGCGTAACGTCATCATCGGCGCGATCCTGATTGTCGGCGCGTCCGGCTTCGGTGCCTACTGGGTGTCATAAGCGAGGTAACGATGGCTACGCTGAATAAAGCACTCACGCGGCCTGCCGCCATTATGGGTATTCCTCTTGTGCCGTTCGTTCTCGTCAGCGGGGCCATCGTCCTGCTGGCGGTCTATGTCAGCTATTACCTGGCACTGTTGCTGATCCCGGCCTGGGCGGAAATGAAAAATAAAGCCCGGAAGGATATTCATTATTTCAGTCTGCTCTGGCTGGCATTTAAAACCCGTGGGCGACTTTTCACCAGTAAGCATTTTGGCGCGAATGCCCTTCTGGCAAACCAGTACGATAATGTTGATGTGTCGGAGTTTATTCAGAAAATGAAATTAAACGAGCGTATTACGCTGGATAAATATATTCCGTATTCCTCCCATATTCACCCTTACGTCATCAGAAACCGTCACCGTGATTTGGTTGCCACCTGGGAACTGGGCGGTACAGTCTTTGAATGTGAAGACGAACATCACCTGACCCTGATGGCCACGCATCTGAACAATATTATCCGCTCGTATGAAGGTCTGCCGGTAACATTTTATATTCACCGGCTCCGTGAAAAATACCATGATGCTTTTGAAGCCTGTTCGGGCATACCCTTTTCTGATGACGTGACCCGGCGGTATTACCAGCCGGTAAAAGAAAAACCGTTCTGGCGGCACCGGCTGTTTTTCACCGTCTGCTACGCGCCGTTCTCTGCGATTGAGAAAAAAACCATGAAAGCGCAGTCGCACGGTAAACGCCAGCCAGCTCTGGATGACGCGCTCAAAATCATGCAGGAATACCGTGAAGCACTGGAATCTTCATTATCCCGCTATATGGCAACGCCGCTGGGGATATATGAAGAAAACGGGCGGGTATATTCCTCACAACTGGCGTTCTTCCACCGCCTGATCACCGGCCAGTGGCAGAAAGTGGCCGTAACGCGCTCGCCGTTTTATGAAACGTTAAGCACGCCGGACGTGTTTTTCACCACCGACACCGGTGAATGCCAGACGGTCAGCGGTTCCCGCTTCTTCCGCAGTCTGGAGATTAAGGATTATTCCCCGGAAACCCACACCGGCATGCTGGATGCGCTGCTGTACGCCGAAAGCGAGTATGTTCTGACGCAGTCCTTTACCTGCATGGCACGGGATGAGGCACAGCATCATATCCGGCTGGCGGAAAAACGGCTTAACTCCACGGACGACGACGCGACTTCCCAGCGCGAAGAGCTGATTGTCCTGCGCGACCTGCTCCAGTCCGGACATGTGTCATGCGGTAAATTCCACTTTTCCCTGCTGGTCTCCTCAGACAGTGCCGGACAGGTGGTGAAGGACACTAACGTTCTGGCCCAGCCCTTCGCCGATTTGGGTATTATGACGACGCTTTCCACCCTGTCACTGCCAGCTGCATATCTGGCGCAACTGCCGGGCGTCTATATGCTGCGTCCCCGACTGGTGGCCGTCAGCAGCCAGAATTTCGCCGATATGGCCTGCCTGCATAACTTCCATCCCCACAAACGTAGCGGCAATCCGTGGGGGGAAGCCATCGCCATCCTCACATCTCCCGGCGGTGGCGGGTATTACCTGAACCTGCACGACAGCCAGGCCGGACGGGATGACACTGGTGAGAAAACGCCGGGGAATACGGCGATTATCGGGAAAACCGGCTCCGGCAAAACCCTGCTGATGACCGTCATGCAACAACTGATGCAGAAATACCGTAACCCGGCGTCGTTTGCGCCTTCTGCCACCCTCAAACGGCTGACCACGGTGTATTTCGATAAGGACCGGGCGGCGGAGATGGCGATCCGCCAGGCGGGCGGGCGTTATTTCCGTATCCGTACCGGCGAGCCCACCGGCTTCAACCCGTTTGCGCTGGAGCCAACCCGCCGGAACATCAGTTTTATCAAACGGCTGGTGCGCATGCTGTGCCGCCGCAACGGTAAGCCGCTCGATCCGCGCGATGAGGAGCGGATCAGTGCCGCCGTTGACACCATCATGCTGGACTATCCGCCGGAGTACCGCCGGTTCGGGATCACCCGGCTACTGGAAGTGCTGCCGGAGCCGCCGACCACAGACGCCCGCACCAACGGGCTGCGTATTCGCCTGAAACAGTGGGCGCAGGGGGGCGAGTTCGGCTGGGTGTTTGATAACGAGGCCGATACATTCACCATCAGCGATGTCGATAACTTTGGTATCGACGGCACCGAATTTCTGGATGATGACGATATTCGCGGCCCCGTGACCTTTTACCTGCTGTATCGCGTGACCAGCCTGCTGGACGGTCGCCGCCTGGTGATGTTTATGGATGAGTTCTGGCGCTGGCTGGCCGATGTCGAATTTTCCCGCTTCTCGCTCAATATGCTGAAAGTCATCCGCAAGCTGAACGGTATCTTCGTTCCGGCAACACAGTCACCGGATGAAATCGTCAAACATCCCATAGCCCCGGCGATTATTGAGCAGTGCGGTACCCAGATTTTCCTCGCCAACCCGAAAGCCAGCCATGCGGATTACGTGGAAAAAATGAAAGTACCGGAAAGTGTTTATGACACGGTCAGGAATCTGGATCCGGGCGAGCATTATATGGTCATCCTGAAAACACCGCTTCGGGCCGGGGAAACCCGCCCGTTTATGGCGATGGCGAAAATGGATCTGTCCGGACTGGGTAAATTCACCCGGCTTCTCAGCGGCAGTGAGGACAACCTGAAAATATTCGATGCCATTTATCAGGACGGTATGCGACCTGATGAATGGAAAGATACGTTTCTTGACCGGGCAATCTGAAAGCCAACCGGAGGTAATATCAATGCGTTCCAGGAATCACCTTCTGGCATTATCGTTATTTTTCTCAGCACAGACGTTCAGCGCCGGAATACCGGTTTTCGACGCCGTGCAGAATACCGAATCCATTAAC
This sequence comes from Enterobacter cloacae complex sp. P47BA, assembly GCF_014930485.1. NCBI lineage: Bacteria > Pseudomonadati > Pseudomonadota > Gammaproteobacteria > Enterobacterales > Enterobacteriaceae > Enterobacter > Enterobacter cloacae complex sp. P47BA. The sequence continues at coordinate 184,239 of NZ_JADBRF010000002.1, forward strand.
CAGTGGATGCAGAAACTACAGCAATGGGAAGATACGGTTACCCATTATAAAAGTGAACTTGATGCATATAAGAAACAACTGGCTACCGCAACCGGCGTGCGGGATATTCAGGGTTTTCTCAGTGATGCCCGAAGCCTGAAAACCGATATTGATAATCTCCGTAAGAATGATATTTCACTGGATGATCTGCTGACCACGCAGAACAGTTCATATTCTGCTGAACTGCAAAACCTTTACAGTAAATACAAATCGTTCAGCGTATGCAGCCCGGAACAGGAAGGAATAAAATCCCAGTCTCTGGCCGACAGTTGTAAACAGATGATCCTCAATCAGGCAATGGCGATTGAGAATACCACTGACGTTGAAAACAGGATCAACAGCACACTCAGCGACATATCAGACTTATCTGACCGTATATCGAATGCGCAAGACTCGAAAGAGTCTCAGGATCTGGCTAACGCCATCGCGGCGAAAAGCGTACAGTTAAATGCGCTGACGAATCAGTGGGAGATGTCTGTCAGACAGGCTGAACAGCGAACGACATTGCTGGAACAGCAAAGACAGAAAGCCTTTGAACAGCAGCAGCTAACGGCACCTGTTGCTGACCTTAATAATTTATAAGGAGGTTATCCGTGCTCAGATCCTTATTCACCTTATGCATACTCTCAGGCGTTATCGTGCTCTCCGGCTGCAAGGAAACCAAATCCGAAGCCTGGTATAAACAGCATCCTGACGAAACTTATGCGGTTTATACGCAATGCCTGAAGGATGGCGAGGCAAGCGATAACTGCGAATTTGCCCACCGGGCAGCACTTATGTTTGCACAGGAAGGCCAGCCCGGGGTTAAGGAGAAATTTGAGGCGATATTTCAGCAGGAAGCTGAAAAACGAAATGCTGTGACACAGTAATTTTTCCTTCAGCAAAACAGGGAATTCTCCCTGTTTTTTATTTCCTTTCTTTATATATCAGGTGAGGCACCATGTCCGGTGGTATTTTTGTTGGTATGGACAAAAACATCATGAATGGACTGAATGCCGTACTGGAAGGCCAGTCTTCCACTTACGGCACGATGATCAGCGTCATCATTGTCAGCTCTTTTACCTTATTTATACTGTTTCGCGGTTATCAGACGCTGGCTGGCAAACTCCGGACCCCGGTTGAAGATATCGCCTGGGATGTGGGGCGAATGCTGCTTATCACCACCTTTGTGTTAAACCGGGATGGCTGGCTGGATATGGCGGTAGCGGCTATCCAGGGACTTAAAGACGGTATCAGCGGCGATGATAACGTCTGGGCGCTGCTCGATACTGTCTGGGAAAAGGCACAGGCGCTGGGGCAAAAGTTATTTAATATGGACACCTCAACTTACGTCAAACTGAATGGCGGCCTTGCCGAAGTTCTGGTATGGGGCGGCTCTATTGTCCTGCTGATGGCAGCCACCTTTGTCAACCTGCTCGCCGAAATCACCATCCTGTTAATGACGACCACCGCGCCGCTCTTTATTTTCTGCCTGCTGTACGGTTTTCTTAAGCCGATGTTTGATAACTGGCTGAAAACGATTTTCGCGGCAATATTAACGGTCATGTTTTCCGCTTTATCCATCCGTATCGCCATTAATTACCTGAATAAAATACTGGATGCCGCAGCAAAAACATCCGCTGAAACCAATATGGTCACGCTGGCAGCGCAGTGCCTGCTGGCCGGGATAGCGGCGGGTGTGGTGGTCTGGTTCTCCGCGAAGCTCGCCAGCGCACTCAGCGGGGCCGCCGTACAGGCGGTGCTGCAGGGTGCAGCCATGAGTGGCCTGAGCGGACTGGCGAATAAATCCGCCAGTCTTGCCGGGCCGGGTGTAAAGGGAGGTGCCCGCCTGGCTGCGAAAGGCGGCATGGCCGTCGCCGCGGCGACAGGCAGGCTCACCGGCGCAGGCGTGGGTAAAACCGTGAGCGCCTGGCAGAAACGCGCCGCCGCCATCGAAAGTATGAAACGCCTGAACCGGCAGCGTTACCGTTAATCCTCCCGGCTGTTAATTTCCTTTCCCCGTCACGCCGTGCCCAGCGCCACCGGTGCGGCATTCCTGCATCCATACGATAAGAGGCTTCCATGAAATTCAGCATCTTTCTTCTGATGCTGTGCGCGCTCACGGGCTGCGCACGGCATCAGGGCGACCTCCCGCCGGTATCCGGCGAACCCGAGCCGGTGAATTCCCCCGCCATCATTCAGGAGCTGACTCACCATGTCTGATATTCAGAACATTGTTAATGTTTCCCGCTCTTTTGAATCCATCCTGCTGGAAAAGGAAGAGCGTTCCCGAAGAACCGCCTGGCGGGTGGCCGCTGCCGGACTGATTCTGGCTGCAATGGCGATTGCGGCCATTATTATTCTGCTGCCGCTGAAAACTACCGACACTGAATTATGGTCAGTGGATAAACAGACCGGGCGCTATGAATATATGACCCGTGTGAAGGAGCGGGATATCTCGTCTGAAAAAGCACTGGCGCACTCTCTGGCAGCACACTATGTCAGACTTCGCGAGGGGTATAATTATTTCTCCCTCCAGCGTGATTATGACGACGTACAGTTATTTAACAGCGACAGCGTGAACCGGGACTATCTGGACGGGTTTAACGGTGACCAGGCACCGGACGTTATTTTTAATAAGGCGGAATATGTTGTCTATATCGACATTATTTCCAATGTTCATACGCCTGCCACCGGGCCGGATAATCTGGCAACCCTGCGTATCAAGCGCACTATCCGCCGTATTGCTGATAATTCCGTGAAAACGGATGTGTGGAATATCCGTCTCACATACCGCTACGTCCCGCACCGGCAACTGACCGACAGCCAGCGCGAAGTGAACCCGCTGGGCTTTATCGTCACCAGCTACCAGCGCGACAAAGAGCTGAGGGGGGAATGATGCTGAAATACATTCTGCTCCTCACGGGTTTACTGGCGTCATGCGTGGCATGGAGCGCGGCGACACCGCGCGGCAGCGCGTATGACAGCCGGATGCAGAACGTCACGTACAACAGCCAGAACGCCACGGTCGCCAGTACCCGACCCGGCTACGTCACCATGCTGGTGTTTGATGATGATGAAACCGTTATCGATGCGCAGGCGGGTTTCCCCAGAGGCTGGACCGTGACGAAAAGCGATAACCGGGTGGGCGTCAGCCCGAACCCGATTACCCAGCCGGTCACGGACGCCAGCGGCAACAACGTCAGTCAGGTGTTTCTGCCGACGGCAAAAGACTGGAAAACCAACCTGTTCGTGGTGACATCGAAGCGCGATTACAGCCTGGAGCTGAACGTGCTGGATAAAGACTCGCCCGCCCAGGCCTTTGTTATCCGCTACCACTATCCCGATGAGCAGCGGAAAAAGTCAGCGGCCACCAGCGCCACCCTCCAGCAACGACAGCAGGAAACACTGGACCGGCAGCGGATAGCGGCGGCATTCGGGCAGACAACCACGCCGCGCAACTGGCGCTATACAAAACGGGTGGCCGCCGGTTCCGCCGCCATCGCCCCGGACTTTACCTGGGATGACGGTCGTTTTGCGTATATCGGTTTTTCTCCTGCGAAAACCCTGCCTTCCGTTTTCCGGGTGGTTAACGGCCAGAAGCAGGCGGTCACGCCCGGAACGGTTAAACGGGGCAACTACACCGTGATGGTGGTTCCGGCATCGCCGCAACTGGTTCTGCGTTACGGCAGCTCGGTGGTGGGGATCGAAAACGACGGATTCGGGCGTATCCCGCTGACCAACAGTGACACCGTTTCGCCGTCCGTTACGCTGGAGGAAAAATGACCGACAAATCTTTCCCGGACGAACCGGAAAAAACCACCGCAGAACGGGAAGCAGAAGCCCGCGAACGCGCCCGCGCGGCAATGGCATATCAGGAACCGGAGCAGAAAACGCCGCCCGGTCAGCCGGAAGTGACCCGCTTTCGTAAAGCTTCTGGTCGCCGCACGCTGATCGTCAGCCTGCTGAGTCTGGTACTGGTCATCGCGCTGGCATCCGGTGGCGATCGTCTTCTCAGCGCCCTGAAAAGGGGTGCTGAGAAAGAATCTGACACTGCGCCACCGCCCGCCTCCGGGACGGTGCAGCAGGAGCGTAAGAATCTGGGCATGGACAGTAACCCGTTTGGCCTGTTCGGCCCAGGGAGGCAGGAAAGCGCAGGCACTGCCAGTCAGAGCGCCCCGGCCACTCCAGCTCTGCCGCCCGGGCCGCCCGCTCTGAACAAGGCGGCAGCACTGGCAGGCGGGCTGAACAGCGGCAGTACAGGGTCAGGCGACGATATGCGCACGCCCCGAAGCGGATCGCGCAGCAACGCGGAAACGTCGGGCAGCCCGTCAGCCTCAACGGCGTACACATCCTGTCAGTCGGTACTGGTCAGTGGCGAAGATGGGCGCCTGCGTTGCCCGGATAGGGTCACACCGGCAGCCAGCAGTAACAGCGACAATCCAGGCCTCGCCAGCGTTACCGGCGTGAAGCGGCTTGGCCTCAATCCCGATCTCTATATCCCGGTGGATCGCTATATTCCGTGTTCGATGATGCGGCGCTTCGTATCCGATGTTGGCGGTCAAATCTCCTGCCTGATCGGTGAGAATGTCTGGAGCGCCAGTAACCATGTGAAGCTGATCCCGGCAGGAACGGTCGCCCGTGGCGTCTACCGCACCGGGGCACTGCAACACGGACGCAGCCGGATGTTTGTGCTGTGGACGGAGCTGCGCACGCCGGAGCCCGGCAGCCTGCAAATCCCGCTCACCGATACGCAGGCCACCGGCCCGCTCGGTGAGGCGGGGATCGCGGGCTGGATCGACAGCCATTTCTGGGAGCGTTTCGGCAATGCCCTGATGCTCAGTACCGTGCAGGACGTGGCGGTGGCGGCATCAGATGCCGCACCGGGTAAAGACCGTAATACCGACTATACCGAAAACACCCGCGCTGCCACGGCGGAAATGGCGAAAACGACGCTGGAAAACAGCATCAGTATCCCGCCCACCATGTACCTGAACCAGGGTGATGTGATCGGCATCATGACCGGCACGGATATTGATTTTTCCTCTGTTTATCAACTTCGACTGAAAAAGAAATGGTATGAACGCTGAAAACCTGTCACTGGATTTTATGAAAAACCGGCTGTTTGGTGATTTTCTCGCGCAGGATGGCCTGACAGAAATTGCTGTTAACCGACCGGGTGAGCTGCATACAAAAATTCGGGGAAAATGGCAAAAACAGGCATCTCCCATCACGTTACGTCAGTGTCATGCTTTTGCCAGTGCGCTGGCGTCCTGGCATGACGATAATATCGACGATACATCACCCATCCTTTCAGCAACATTAGGATCCGGCGAACGTATTCAGGCGATTATTCCCCCGGCCTGCGAGCGTAATACGGTGTCCATTACGCTTCGCAAACCCTCGTTTGAGCAGAAAACACATCAGTCATGGATTGATGCGGGATTTTATCAGCACGTGGCTGGTCAGGAAAATACGGAAAGTCAGGATAATGCACTGATCCGGTTATATCACAGCGGGGATATTCCCCGTTTTATGGAAAAGGCGGTGGAATACGGCAAAACGATTTTTATTGTGGGTGAAACCGGCTCCGGCAAAACCACCTATATGAAAACGCTGCTGTATTATATTCCGCTACATCTCCGTCTGGTAACGATTGAGGATAATCCCGAAATCCGTTTTTATCACCATGCCAATTATGTTCATCTTTTTTACCCGGCGGATGCCGGGGATAACGCCATTGTCACACCCGGCAGGCTGATCCGTGCTAATTATCGTATGAACCCTGACCGGATATTACTGGCGGAAATTCGTGGACGGGAGGCGTGGGATGCGCTGAAAATTGTCGGCTCCGGGCATGAAGGGTTAATAACCTCCCTGCATGCGGGCAGCCCGGAAGAATGTATTGAAGGCATCATTGACCGCTGCTATGAAAACCCGGACTGCCGGAACATTCCTTTTGATGTGCTGTTACGCAAGGTACTTAAAAGCATCGATGTCATCGTCAGCATTGATATACACGGCGATGTGCGACGGATGCGTGACATTTACTTTAAGCCAGTTCATTTAAATGGCATGAAAGAGACATTCAGACATTAACTCCGGCAAATAACATTACTCAAGATACGTAACCTTTCATTAATCATAATGGTAACTGAAATGAAAAAAACAATATTATCCGTATTATTACTCTGCGTTATGGCGTCATGTCCAACATCTGTACTGGCTGCTGATGCCTGCAAAGTGGTGTTATGTATGTACGGTAAAGCAACCGGGAATGGCGGCAGCAGTGAATGTCACACCGCTGAACGGGCATTTTTTAATATCGCAAAAAAGAACAGGCATGGTTTTCTACCTGACCATACGGCTGATGCCAGAAAATCGTTTTTACTTGAATGTGACTCGGCAGACCCGGCGGCTATCAGTCGGGTCATCAGTAAATATGGCCGCGTTCGTGGTTAATACTGGCGAGACGGGCACAGAGCGTGACGGTTTTCAGGTTTTTACGGCTTCTGTTTTTCGCGGATTAAGGAGCGAAGAAACAGGGGCCGTAAAAATGAGGCAGCGGACAGAAATATTTTCGCGGGTTAAGGAGCGAAAATAATTCAGGCACCGCCCCTCACCTGCAAACAGCCGCGCCCACGCGGATTTTGCAGGCCGGGGGGAGCCGGATAAATTTCGCCGCCCCAGCGAGCGAAAAGCTGTCGCCCACGACAGCGATTTATCTGGGGGGCACAGCCCCGCACACCGTCGCGGCTAAGTCTCCGGCCAAAAGCCGGTAGCGTGGCGCGACCACCCTCTTTAAAGGTCAGCTTCCCTTTTATTCCCGCTGCGAGGAACGAGCAAAGGGAAGAAAAAGGCGAAAGCGACCGTCTTAAAGGGGGTGGTCGCGCGTAGCGGGCGACGGTGTGCCGCCGTTGACGTTGGGGGTTTGGCGCGGCGTCCAGCCACGACATTACCCCCATGCGACATATCATAAGGGCGTCCAGCCCGCATGTACTGGCGCACGCCGTGTCGTGCAGGGAAGCATGCTTTCCGGCACATGGTCGCATAGCGGCCACCTTCTTTACCCCATACGCTCGCCCCGCCTTTTCGCCCAACACCGTGGGGCGAACTGATGGGGCGATGTCATGGGGCGAACTGCTGACGAAGGAGGCATCGTGATTTTGAATAAGCTGGTCGTTTCACTGTCGCCGATAGTGAATGGCGCGCTGAGCTTCATTGCTTTTATGCAACAGCATCAGCTGATGCTGGCGCTGTTATCGGGGCTGACGATGCCGTTTTTCGCGTCAATGAAAAGCGATGAACGGCAAAAAGCCCCGTTGTGGCAAAAGCTGATTATTGTTTTTTCCATGCTGTGTTTTCTTTCCGGTACGATGGCCCCGGTTGTTATCTGGATTTTTCAGTGGCTTTATAAAGGCCGTGTAGTCGCCAGCATTTCCGTTCTGGCATGGCCGGTGCTGATTGCCTTTACCGTAACGGGTTTTATTTTGCATATTTTGCTACGCAGAGTATTAACACCTGAATTAGACAGAATAAAGAAACACCTCGTCAGAAAAACAACGCTTGAACGGGAATTGCGCACCGATGTCCGCACGGTAAAATCACTGCTGCCGGAAACGCTGCATTATGACCCGCTGGATTATATCGACCTGAACAAAGGGTTATTTATCGGCATGGACCGCGATATTCAGCCAATGTACCTGCCGTTAAACGACTGGCAAAAACAACACGCGGATATTATCGGCACAACAGGAGCTGGTAAGGGCGTTGCCACCGGCATATTACTATATCAAAGCATTCTGGCCGGTGAAGGCGTATTTGTGATGGACCCCAAGGATGATGAATGGGCACCCCACCTTTACCGAAAAGCTTGTGAAGATGCCGGGAAGCCCTTTGCCTTAATTGACCTGCGAAACCCCCAATACCAGTTAAACCTGATTGAAGCGATCACCGCCGATGAACTCGAAGAGCTTTTTGTTGCCGGTTTCAGTCTGGCAGAGAAAGGTCAGGAATCTGACTTTTATCGCATTGACGACCGGAAAGCAGCACGAATAGCCGCGCAGTATGTCACCCGAAATACTGCCTCAACCATTCGGGATGTTTATAACGGCGACTACGTTCAGGGTATTGCAGATAAGATAAAGGCCTTTTTCGGGAAAATTGAAGAGCTGGCCCTACTCAATGCTATCAATGCCCCCACCGGATTTTCGCTTAATACGATATTTGAGGAAGGCGGTTGCTGCTATGTGATTGGCTCAATGCGCAACAGCAAAATCATTACCGCGCAGCGCATGTTGCTGGTTCGACTATACCAACTGGCAGAAAGGCGCGAGCGTGTGAAGGACGTGCCCCGCCCCATTGCTATTTATCTTTCCGAACTGAAATACCATTTATCCAGGCCCGCGCTGGAAGGTTTAGGCGCGGCACGCGATAAAGGCGTGCACATTATTATGGACCATCAGTCGATTGCCGATTTAAAAGACTGCCCGGCAGATTTGAAAGGTGATGCCGTTGTCGGCGCGGTCGTTGAGAACGCTAAATTCAAACTGGTTTATCGGGTCATGGATCCGGACACCGCTGAATGGGTGGCAAGGATGTCCGGCACCATATTAGTCGATGATGAGGTCCGCAAAGCCAAAACCGATGCCGTACTGACAGAGACTATCGACGATGAACGCACCATCAGGCAGGCGGAGCGTTTCTTTACCGACAGCAATATGATCCTGAACCTACCCGATTTTGTCAGCTTCATCTTTACGACAAAAACACTCCCGTCTGCTTCGCTGATTTCGCCCATCAGGGTGAGAAAACGCGAGCTGGAAATCTGTGCCGTATCGCCCTCGATTGCCGCCACCGCCGCAACGGTAAACATCACCCTGGATTTTAGCGAGGAGGAAACTTCCCCCGGACCAGCATTAACGCCGGATATCACCACAACGCGGCCTGATCTTTTTTTTGATGAGGTGGGCGAAAAAAACACGACAACACCAAATGCCGATAAAGAAGAAAACCCGTCATTGCTGGATTTTTAAAGGGGGAATGATGCTTATCACCGCATACAGCGAACGCCAGACGCGGCACCGCGAAAAAATACAACGACTTCTGAATTTTCTGAAAGAAGATACGTACAGTGACTTTAAAACGCTGATGCTGCTATTCGGCTTCAGAGACCATAAATCGCTATATTCCCTGCTTTCAAAAGTCGAGGGCATGGGGTTAATACAAAAGCATGTCCTGGTATCGCGCACGATGAAGATTTCATTGTGGGGCATAACCAGTGACGGACTGGCCGTTGTATTAACACCCGACGATGCGCTTTTCCCGGCGCGGTTTGAGCCTTCAAAAATCACCGGCTGGACCTTGGAACATCACCTTGATAATCAGGCAGCCCGGATCATCCTTGAGCAAAAAGGCGCATCCGGGTGGATAAATGGCGACCGCACAACCTTCCTCAGCCGGTATCAGGTCGGTCATCGCCCGGACGGGCTGATCACCCTGTCCGGCGGCACCGTGATCGCCATTGAGACCGAGCGTCGTCTGAAAACCAAAGCCCGATACCAGTCAATCATCGCCAGCCATTTACTGGCCCGCACCCGTAAAGACTGGATTTACGTTTTTTATATTGTGCCGGATCCGCAGAAAAAGCGCGGCCTTGAACGGCTCTTTGACAGCATCCGGCACGTCATCGTTAACCATCAGCACATCCCGTTGGAAACCCGCCACCGAAATGTCTTCCGCATCTACACGCTCGACGAGCTAAAACAGCTTGATGTAGGCCACTGCATATAGTTCTTCTGTATCACTTACAGTCCCAACCCACCCAACCAGCAGCGCAACAACCTGAAATAATCCCCCTCGAAATACTCCCCAATATCAGAACAGACAGGACACCAGAATGAACAGAGAAACTGACCGACTTGCGGACGTACTGACCGAAATGAGCGCAAAAGCGCTGGTGACTTGGATGACGCATTCCGCTTTGCAGGACATACCGCGCGAAGCATTACTGGTTCGCGGCCACGATTTTGTGTATGCCCTACATGCAAATTTTGTGCTGCTGCGTGATGTTCTGTCAGAAACGATGGAAGATATTGAGCAGCAGAGCCATGACCTCGAAGAAAGACTGAATAGCCTGGAACAACGCCTTCAGACGCTTCAGAAAGATACTGATAATTTATATTAGCTCACCTTTGACCTAGCACAACTACGACATAGGGCCAAACCTAATCTGACAGGCAGCTTTGTGCCAAGAGCGGAAATTGATGACCAAGTTTAAGTACCTCATCGGTGTGAATGAAAATGGAAATTATCTGGCTGCCGGTGAACGTGATAATTTCATAGAAATCCCGCTGCATTCAGGTTAGAGGAAAATTCTACTTATGCCTGCATTGTTCTTTCGGGGGGGTACCCCTGCACCAGAAAATTAACAAATATAGCTAATTCAATCGGTGACAGGATAATGCCCCTCCCTCTGTATATTCTAACAATTAATAAACTTACAATCTGTTTTTATGTTCAGCAAGTCTAAAAAATCTTCCTCTGATATTTTTCGTCTCAATCCAATTTTAAAAGTAGAATTGCTACCATAAAATAAGTCGTAGTGATGCAAGGGATGTATGTCTTTTTTACCATGTTTTTCATAGTTAATCCTATCATAGTCATACCTTAAATATCCATCTTCCATCATGAGTAACTCTCTCAAAAAACTCCAATAACTCTCATTACAACTATCCTCTTGATATAAGGATATTTTCTCAATAAATTCCAAGCTACAGCCACTATAAAAACTCGGCTCATTTATTAATGATATAACCTCAGATGTAATTCGATTATCAACTTCCATCTCGTTTCTAAATTTGAATGAGTAGCATTCATTTTTCTTAATGTAAAATGGGAACATAATTGAGAAATATTTATCAGATTTCACAAAAAATATTCTACTCATTTTATCAATTCTAACTATAATCTTACCCTTAGCGTTGCTTTCTTTAATTGTCGGATTGATAAGCATATACTTAATACTATTCATCAATAGTTCTATTATCTGGATTTTATTTTTAATCGGCTTAAAAAATCTATCCATATAAGATTCATCTATATCAAATGAGTACTCAATCATCTGCAGTAGTACTTTTTGTTATCGTTAATAAATTCAACAATCCCATCCTCATCAAAATCGTCTTTATAACTTTCAGGTAAAGACTGGATGAATTTCTTCCAATATTTCTTTTCAATCCCTTCTCTTGTTAAAATATCATTAATAAAATCATAGAAGGAGACGTTAGATTGACTTTTAACCTTAACAATACGCTTCTGTATTCTTTCTTTTTCTTCCCTACTTGGCTCTTTTGTTTTAATTACATCTTGTGTATTAATTATATCTAAACCATCAAGTTGGCATTGGATTTTTTCATACTTTTCAACCAACAAATAAGACTGAAGAAATGAACGGGTTAACATTGTGTAAAGACTATTCCTATATGTATAATTATCTTTAATTTCCTTTGTCACACAAATAACAAAAGGGAATTCCAATCCTTTGACATTATTAACATTTGAAATAAACAATTGATTGGGTATTTTTTTCTTAGTCTCTACTGCTTTATTAACATCCCATTTAAGCTCAGTTCTAATTTTAAACTCTAAACGATCTATATAATCATAGATGTAATTATCTTTATCTAACATGATTATAGCAATATCATTTGATTCTACCGTCGGATTATCATTTTTAATACGCTTTAAAATATCAATAACTTGTGACTCATTTATATGTTTCATGATATTCATGTTCGATATTTTTGTCTCTTCTAAATCCTCAAACCTCCGAATAGAATCACGAGAGAGTGTCACTTCTTTGTTTGCTTTATTGATAGTATAACCACTACTTTCCCACTCACTATCTTCTAACCAATTGAGTTTGTTTTCCTCAAAAAGCCCCATTCCAATAGCATGTGCAAACATTAAAATCCGAGGTGCCGTTCGGTAACATTTGTTAAGTACATAGTCGACATTTTCAACTTCTTTCTTGATGTTATTTTCAAAAATATCCTGAAAAATATCACCAGCTACGTATACCTTGTGTCTAGTAATCTTTTCACACAACTCAAAAAATACTTCAGGAAAGTCTTGTTTTTCATCAATTAAAATATAATCAAATGCATATTCTAAGTCTTCAATTTTATTAATTTCAATTAATGCCTTAGAAAAAATCTCATGGTAACTAGTGTTTTTGCTCCACCTTGAAAAAGAAATGCCATAAAAATCACAGATATAACTATATAACCCAGAGTCTTTATCTTGCTTAGAACCCCACGCTCTATCAACCCACAACTCATTATTCCATTTGATTTGTTTTTCGACTTTCATAAAGTCAAAAAACGTTGGAATCCTATCTTTCAGTGTATGAGATAATGCTTTATTATGACACGTAAAGAAAATTTTAATCTTATCTTCCGATGCATATATTTCTTTTAGTTTATGCATTAAAAGCTCGGTTTTACCAGTGCCAGATAAACCTTGGATTGATATTCTTTTATTTGGTAGTTGCTTGTATATAAATCGAGTTTGCTCACCATCAAATAAAATTATATTATGTTTTACTTTTTCAAGAAGCGTTGTTGGAGTTTCAACTCCGACCTTATCTATATTATTTATACTACCCGTAATTAATGATATCAAAAGCTCACACTTCCTATAGTCAGCCTCATCAAGTTGATTCTCTTTCAAAATTTCTGAGCAATCAAAGTCGTTATCTAGCGTAACCTGGCTCGTGAAACCTTCTTTTAATTTTCGAGCTCTTCCTATATGTTTTTGATATCTATATTTATCAGATATAGAGTTAACATCCTCCATAAAATCTTCGTAATATTCATCAAATTCATCTTCATCATTTTTTAAATCAATGAATATTATTTTGTGCTTTGGTGAAAGTATTACTATAGTATTTTCTGAATAAGAGTAGCTATATTTGTTTTCACCTAATGGAGCTGTTATTAAGTATAACTGTTCAGTTGGGTTTTGTTCAGCATACTCCTCGATATTTTGAATAACATTTGTATTCAATTCACTCTTTTCTATATGATTATAAAATAAACTATTTGGCATGCTGCTAGTCACCTGATTATGTTAATAGTAACCACCGTAAGTGGTGGATAAACCTATAAGTTATTATCTAACAATTTTAGGGAACTTCCAACCAAGTGTGTGCAGAAAGATGGGCATTTCTGAGGCCACCTTTTACAACTGGAAGAAGAAATTTTCCGGTCTGGGTGTGACAGAATTGCGCCGTCTGCGGCAACTGGAAGATGAAAATCAGCGGCTGAAGAAATTGGTGGCCGCTCTGAGTCTGGACAAGGAGATGCTGCAGGAGGTGCTGAAGCAAAAGTTCTGAGGCCGGCTCAGAAGCGCCAGGCGGTACATTTTCTGCGTGAGGCTTATCGCATCAGTGTCCGTCGAGGATGCGGGTTGCTGATACTGAGCAGAACTGTCTATCACTGGCAGAGTCGGCGTGATGATCGGGCAATAACCCTGCGCATCAGGGAAATTGCGGAAACACGAATACGCTACGTCCGCGCATTCATGTCCTGCTGCGACGGGAAGGCTGGCTGATAAACTATAAGAAAACACACCGGATTTACTGTCTGGAAGGCCTGAATCTGCGCAGGAAACGTCCCCGCAGACATATCAGTGCGGCACACCGTCAGCAGCGTCCGCCCGTGACGCACATCGATCAGTGCTGGAGTATGGACTTCGTGTCGGATCGTCTGTTTAACGGACGGCACTTCCGGGCGCTGACTGTAGTGGATAATTTTAGTCGGGAATGTCTGGCGATCCATGAAGGAAAATCACTGAAGGGTGAGGTTGTGGTCAGTGTAATGGATGCACTCAATAGGTATCACGGCAGTGAGTTTATCTCGAAAAGTCTGGATAAATGGGCGTATGAACACGGTGTCACGATGGACTTCTCCCGACCCGGCAAGCCGACAGATAACCCGTATATTGAGTCATTTAACGGTAGTCTGCGGGATGAGTGTCTGAACATTCACTGGTTTTTGTCACTGGAAGATGCACAGGACAAACTCGACAACTGGCGCAGGGAATATAATCATGAGAGAACCCATTCATCATTAAATGACATGACTCCGGCGGAATTTATCCGAAGTATCCAGAAAGATGAAGATCTCTGATTTAGCACTGTACTGATTTTGGGCCAGGGTCATACCCGAGCTCGTTACAGCTTGTCGTTGAGGAGGAACATCTTAAAAATATAAAGCTGCCGCATTGGGTTGGGCTTGTGTAAGTCGATGCTAACGTCTAACCATTTAACTTCCGCTTCTCGCTGTGGGTTCAACGGGCCGATGCAACACTAGGTTTACTTTCAGAATGAGCTGGAATCAATGATTTCGTCAGGCCTGCTTTTAGCTCTAAACTGACTGTCATATTTGGTTGTGTGCTGTACGAGAAAGCTGTACAGCGATATGAGCTATTGCAATTAATCACATGGAGTAACTACACATCAATCCCTTCTTGGGGTTGTTTTAATTCCACTGCAGGAACATGACTGTTCGGTGCTCGCCCTGTCTGCGCTCCGCCTCACTCATGTCCCTACAGCGTTACTGTTTTAAAAGCCCCCTACACGCAAAGCCCCATTCCTTTGCAGTGCATTCCCACTCAAAGCTTATCCATCAAATAACGATGCGCTTTGGATGCCGCGCTGGCGGCCTTGAAAATATAGCGCTTGTCGTTCTTCAGTGCTTTCAGCCAGGAAGCGATATAGCTTTCATGCTGCACCTCTCCAACGATCCCCAGATCCGCCACCAGGAACGCGCTTCCCAGTTCGGCGATCAACTCCTCAAACGCATACCCCTCACTGCCAAACTTCCCTTTCATTTCACGGTTCAGCCGACTTTTTGCCCCGCTCCAGTGAATCAGCTCATGCAGGCCGGTGGCGTAGAAATTGGCAGCGTCGGTAAAAAGACAACGTTCCGGTAAACGGATTTCATCGGTTGACGGTGCAAAAAAGGCGTTTTGTCCCTTCTCAATGATGGTTGCACCACTGTTACGGAAAAGCGCTTCCGCACGCGGTAACGGCTCAAAGATCTCTGCCGGACAAACGGCTTCGTCACTCAGAGGCAAACCATCAATTTGCTCAACATTAAACACGGTGAACGTCTTCAGCATCGGGATATAGTCAGTTTCTCCGTCGTCATTTTCCTTTTCCAGCGTGGTATAGAAAATGGCGGTAGTGCCGTGTTCTCCCTTGCGCACCTGCCCGCCTTCCGCTTTTGCCTGCTTGTAGGTCATCCAGCGCGAATCACTGAATCCCTGTTTTGAGGCACTGCACCATAGCAACATGATATTCATTCCACTGTAAGCAGCACCAGTCGCGTAGTTTGAAGGTAATCCTGACATGCCTGGTACGCGCTGCCACGGGCAGGACCACGGCTTAACACCTGTTTCAAGGGCAGAAATGATGCTGTCAGTGACTGTCTGATAAATATCGGTTTCGGTTCTGGAAAACTTCGTTTTTGAGGAGCCTGACTGCTCCAGCGGGGATACGCTGGTCGCCGTTGCGGTGCTAGGGGCGCTAGTCTGGTTATGCAGGGAAATAGTCATGGTTTTTTCTCCGTCAGTGGTGTGATTTCCGTCTTCGTATCGCCTGACGGTTCGCTTTTCCGGCATCGTTCCATCCCGCAAGGGCGCAGCATGCGTGCTATTTACCCTTGCGGGATGGGTTGTGTTGGGAAACGATTAGCCGGAAGCTGATACGGGAACGGAAATCACATGGGAGAAAAACCAGATTCTAAATACCCATTCGTAGCGCCCCTTGCTCCGTATCGGTGAAAGAGGTTAAGGCTAGAGATTTGTAGTGGTTTGATTGGCTTAGGGATAAGGTCTAGCTAAAAAGTAAAATAAAAAGCAGGGGTGTTAACTCTTACAGAGCCTGCGACATGTAGCAGCTGTAGCAGCTGTAGCAAATGTATGAATAGTAGTTTTTTGAAAAAAAACATCTAACCCTATAATTTTATAATCAATATACTCTAGACTTATTTTAACATTCTTAATTTGCTCGAGAAGTAATTATTTTGAGTTTCAGTTCCATATTGGATATGAATGACAACAAATAAAAAATGTGATTTATTTCAAACCCTGGACAAGAAGATCGCCCCTCAAATTCCAGTTTGTATTTTTTTAAATATAATGATGTTTGTTTCGATAAAAACTATCCATTCTCAGCTCTTATCGGAATTGAATCGCCAATTTAATTTCAACTATTTTTGGATATCTTTAAAGAAAATAGAGCACCTCTCAATAATCGATGGCAACATTTCATCTATTAAATCATTTCTAAAAGTATGTTTGGAGTAAGGCCGAGGTACTATTATACAAGACAACTCCTGTAATGTGATAACTGAGCTTGGAAAAACTGCATCTGAACCAGCTAAAATTAAAGCCTCACGACCTAAATGTATTACTGAGTCAATACAATCTGCACACATTGCTGCGCTCTCATAATCCACTGTTTTTTTCTCAGAGTTGAATAGAGGCACTTTCTTTATTTCAAGTACCCAAGGATTTTTCTTCGAAGCTCTGACACACTCAATTTTAATTCTTTTGCAACAAGGGCACACCCATCGCTCATCATATCTATTCCAATATTTCCCCCTAGTAGAGGAAAGGTGGGAAATCTCATTTGATGTTGGCTCACGTTTAGCGATAAAACTTTTTTTCATCCTCCAAGAGTTAGTTGCTCCTTTAAAAACTTCAGTGTTATACAGTAAACTTTCAGGCCAATACTGATCAAACTCTAACAATCCATTAATCCTAAAAAAATGCCTGGCTAAAGTTTCTGTCTGTTTAGCGGTTTTTTCTGATGGTTGATACCAGTCTTGTTTTTCGGCAGCTATAGTTGCAAATTTTCTAGCCATATCCATGCGAATATTAAATACAGGCTCTACCCTCTCCCACATTTTTTTTGCGGCCTCAGCATTTATTTGATGTTCGCGATTACTGGCAACATGAATAAATTCCGATATCTCCGTTGGTGAAAATGAAAAAAATCGATGGCATTTAACTAAGCGCTTAGCATCAGCATCGGCTTTATTACAGTCAGAACATATTATCGTATTGTCATAGGCTGATAAAGAAAATGCTGTCTTTATGGCAAATCGTTCAGAGAGAGCATCCGCAACAATAGTTTTCTTCTTTGTTGATAATTCCTCAAAGAGGGACTTTACGACCTCTTTCATATGGTCATGATGTTCATGTAGTTGGCAGCTTAAAAAATTATTTTTATTCAGCCTCACTATTTCTGATTTTTTCCTTCTGCAGCAGGGGCAAATCCACTCTACCGGGGTCATAACCCACCATTTATTAAGATGTGCCCCATCTGCTTTAAAAAGGGAAACTAAACGCTTTGTTGACAATGTGAATTCTGAATCAAGACCCGTAAGGTCTCGCTGTGCAAGAGAGAGTTTAAATATTTCCCAATCCATTTTAGACCTCAATCATTACTAATAATCATGCTAAGATTTTACTCGTCAACATCGTCGAAAATACTTCGTCCTGAAGACAAATTTGTACTCTGGGCTTCTTCTGTTTCTAATTCTTCGTAATCCACTGCCTCGGATTGCTTCTGCTTCAACATATCTTTCTTAGCTTCGATTTCACGGATGAATTGTTCAGATTTTTGCCATTCATCTTCATCATAAAAATCCGCACAATAAAGTTCATTATTCTCGTCACGAAATCGCTCCAAAAGGCGTATGACATCGTAGAATGCTTCGTCTACATCATCATCTGTACCCCAGGAATCCTCTATATCTTGGATTATTTCATTCATGTTAGAGTAAAACCCGACTTTTTGGACTGAAAGCCTGGCTGCATTCTCTTCTTGCGAGAGTAAAACTCCGACAAAGTCGGCATCGATGAAACAATCTGAATGGTTTACTGTGGCAAGAACGCTCAGCCTGTCCAGTACTTTTATTCTGAGCTCATCACCCAGTAGACCATTTGCATTCAGCCTACCCAATATTGTAAGGCTATTATCGTATCTTCTCGCAGAGTTTATTAAATCAAGCAAATTAGCCTTTGTCTTGTTGTTATTGAAATAAAGTCCCAAGAATTCAGGTGAACACCTGCTTGCCAAAAATGAGAGTATTGGCTTACTGATGGAGGCTCTGTTGCCACTAGGATCGATGATGTCCAGAACGCTGTTGAACATACTATGTGGCACAACCAGTTTTATCCCCTCAATCCCCATATCCCCACAACTGATTTCCTCGATTAATCTTTCCTTTGTGACTCCGGAAAGGTAGATATCGATGAGTTCTGGATTACCCGAAACATCAGTTGCGAAAGCATCGCGAATGGTTGGATGGCGGAATTTCCAGTAGTGTTCGTCTTGTGTTTTGCTAATTCTGATGAGTGAATCATCTAATGCTGACAATGCAGCTTTTACGTCGCCAAGATTTGATTGCATGGACGTGATGATATTGGTTGTCTGAGGGTTTTCTAACCGCAGTGGGATTGGTAGTTCCCCTCCATTAGCAAATACGAGGGCTAAGGCCGCTCTTTCAGCGGGTGCAAGCCCACCAATAATGTCTGCCATGATCCCCGTGGGATTTGAGAAAAAATCAACGACCCCAACTTCGTTAGGCACAAGCTTATTCGTGAACTGTGGATTGGCGAATCTCCGGGCAATTTCCGGAAGAAATTTGGGCACTGTTACTACTGACGGTAGAAAACTCTTAATTGCCCTTCGAAATGCTTTAGTCTGTTTCCCAAGCTTCAGGTGGTTGTACAGGATCATGGCTTTTTCAGGATCGGAGAGTTTCTCAACTTCAATTGTGACTCGGCTGTCTTTAAACAACTCGAATTTATTTGTATTTAAGCGATTCTGGGCTGCACGGAAGATATAGCTGCGCGAAGTGAAAATCACTCGCGCTCCCTTATGTATAGCAGCTTTCAACTTAGGGAGCCTTTGATTCCACTCTTGGACTCGGTTAAAGTCACAATGATTAGATCCAAAAGCATCGTCAACCCAAAAAAATTGTCCTGGATCGTCTGGGTTCCATTGCCTATCCAAATCTTCCGGCGAACTTAAAATCAGCGTTTGCAACCCCCACTCATCAGCCGCTGAGAGCGCTAACAAATTAGCTATCATAGTCTTACCACTTGCAGGTTCACCTATAAGCATCACGAATCCGTGATCCCTGAGAGCGTGTGCACAACGTCGGTATGCCTCTGTGGGGACGAAGCATGCAAGATCTGGTGCAATCGAATCGAGAACACTTTTTGCTTGCCGGAATGCCTGATTTGTAATTATCTGGGAAAGGTCACCAAGACCATATATTCGGGGTACCATACGCCTAAGACTTGGGTGTAAGGATATGCTGTGGTTTATCCATTCGGCACCGTAAATCCTTGCGAACTTTGCACCAGCTTTCCGCATGTCCTCTTCCATCAAGGCGGCTGTTTCAGCGGAAACTGAACAATTAGTGAATAAAAGGTATACATCGGCCAGCCCTTTACTCACAAGCCGCTCAATCTTAGGAAGTTCATCACTAACAACTCCCTTTGAAAGCTTCATATCTTGCTTGCTGGAATGTTTACATTGAGTAGTAAAACTAATGCTGATGTCATCGCCGAAACCAGTTCCAGACCAAGTGCCATAGAAAGCCCCATCGCGGCCGCCATCAACGCCGTCAGAGAATACTTGAAATGTCTGCCCAAAGGTCTCTTTCAAGATACATGATACGAGATCCTCGAAAGCCTTCCATCCAAGTTTGTGGAGGTCGAACTGGATTGATTGCATTGTTTTTTTAGAATTTCGGATTTAATAGATACTTATTTTAAAGTGTATGTTGGGGATGTCTAGGGATTGATTACAAGAAGCGAGTAAGGTAAGTGTTTACCTAAACAAGAACTGCTGTTTGTTGTGGTTTACTGAATTTGGCCACCTGAACAGAGGTGATATGCTCATCTCAGAACAAAACAGGTGTCCCAATGAAAAGAAGAAATTTCAGCGCAGAGTTTAAACGCGAATCCGCTCAACTGGTCGTTGACCAGAACTACACCGTGGCAGATGCAGCCAGCGCTATGGATGTCGGCCTTTCCACAATGACGCGATGGGTGAAGCAGTTGCGCGATGAGCGGCAGGGAAAAATACCTAAAACCTCTTCCATTACTCCGGAACAAATTGAAATACGTGAGCTGAAGAAAAAGCTACAACGTATTGAAATGGAGAATGAAATATTAAAAAAGGCTACCGAGCTCTTGATGTCAGACTCCCTGAACAGTTCTCGATAATCGGGAAACTCAGGGCGCGTTATCCTGTAGCCACTCTCTGCCATGTGTTCGGGGTTCATCGCAGCAGCTACAAATACTGGAAAAACCGCCCTGAAAAACCAGACGACAGACGGACTGTATTACGAAGCCAGGTGCTTGAGTTACATAGCATCAGCCACGGTTCGGCCGGGGCAAGGAGCATCGCCACCATGGCAACCCAGAGAGGCTATCAGATGGGGCGCTGGCTTGCTGGCAGACTAATGAAAGAACTGGGCTGGTCAGCTGCCAGCAACCCACTCACCGGTATAAACGTGGCGGTCATGAGCACATCGCTATCCCGAATTACCTTGAAAGACAGTTCGCAGTGACAGAACCAAATCAGGTATGGTGCGGCCACGTAACGTATATCTGGACAGGCAAACGCTGGGCATACCTCGCCGTTGTTCTCGACCTGTTCGCGAGAAAGCCAGTGGGCTGGGTAATGTCGTTCTCACCAGACAGCAGACTCACCATGAAAGCGCTGGAAATGGCGCGGGAAACGCGCGGCAAGCCGGCCGGCGTGATGTTCCACAGCGTTCAGGGTAGTCATTATACGAGCCGGCAGTACCAGCAGTTACTGTGGCGATACCGGATCAAGCAGAGTATGAGCAGGCGTGGAAACTGCTGGGATAATAGCCCAATGAAACGCTTCTTCCGGAGCCTGAAGAATGAGTGGGTGCCGGTGACAGGTTATATTAACTTTAGCGAAGCAACTCATGCGATCACAGACTATATCGTTGGGTATTACAGCTCGCTAAGATCGCATGAATATAACGGTGGGTTACCCCCAAACGAATCGGAAAACCGATACTGGAAAAACTCTAAAGCGGTGGCCAGTTTTTGTTGACCATTACACTGTTAAACCCGCGGCGATTCATTCGGGCCTGCACCTCACAGGCCAGACGTTTACGCTCAGTGTTAATACTGCTCAATGTCAAAAGAGACGCCCTGACGAGGGTTACCATTCATGGTGATAATGCTCAGCAATGCACGATCGCCTGAGAGGGCCGAGAATTTTTGTCTCAGGTGGCGCCTCAGCGGGTCGCTTGCCGTCGTTAACACTAACCCAAGCCCCTTCTCCTGCATCGTCAGCATCCTGAAAATGTCCGTCATAGCCACGCGGTTCATATCATCCAGGTGAGCGACAGGCTCATCAAGGAAGAAGGTGCCCCCCAAGGTCCTTGCTCTGGCAAGATACAGGGACAGTGCAAGATCCTGCCGCTGCCCCTGACTGAAATAATCCTGCGTAATAAGTTCATCATCCGCTTTGTCACCTGTCAGTGCCCGCCATCTCAGCTTGCCGTCCTTTGCCACTTTCAGTCCATCGTAAACTTCATTGGCATGCATTCGTGAAAACATCTCCGAAGCAGGTTCGATGAGATTCTTAAGACTGAGGCTGGTCAGACGTTCGATTTCGGATGCTAGCTCATCACGGGCCTGCTCACCTTCCCGCTTTCTGCGTGTGTGTTCACCTATCCTGCGCTCCAGCGTCTCAATGCTGGTGCGAAGCGATCCCGCGCGACTAATAGTTCTGTGCAGATCCACGGCCCTCTGAGCCAGTACATATAGCGTCTCTAAGTGATTCAGGCGGTTCTGCATGCCTGCATGCGCCTCTTCACACTGGAGCAGATTCGCTTTTGTCAGGTCTGCAGCACTGACTTTTCTCCACTGAGTTTGGATGAACTGAAGGTCCGCAAGAACGGCAACAAGCTGTTCTTCTGCGGCCGTTATTTGTTGCAGGCTTTTAGAGACGTCTTCCCCGGTCTGCTTCAGCCCCATTTCGGATACCTGCTGCGCCAGCCGCGCCGTCCGGAGGGCGATGTCAGTATCATCCTTTATCTCCGCCAGCGAAGACTGCACAGACTGGCACCGGTCGTAGACGGATAATTCGACCACTGCGTCTGTATCCGTCTTTAGAAATGCTTCCGCGGCAAGTAGCCTCTCCCTGAACGCCGCATAACGTGCAGACAGCTCCAAGTGAGCAATAAACTGAGATAACTGTTCGGGTGACGATGAGG
The DNA here is from genome assembly GCF_014930485.1 of Enterobacter cloacae complex sp. P47BA. Lineage (NCBI taxonomy): Bacteria > Pseudomonadati > Pseudomonadota > Gammaproteobacteria > Enterobacterales > Enterobacteriaceae > Enterobacter > Enterobacter cloacae complex sp. P47BA. Next base: position 206,609 of record NZ_JADBRF010000002.1, read on the forward strand.
TTATTCCTCTCTCCTCAAAAAAGACACCATTGCAATGCGCCCTAAATGCCTCACTGAGCTTGCTCTCCGCTACGGCAAGGGATGCTGAAAAGGCGTCTGCATCACGCAATAAGCCTTCCTTTTCCCTGAGCGTCTCTTCCATGCCCGCATAATCACTGCGCATTTGCTCAAGCTGCACATTCAGCGCCTGTGCTTCAGGGGAAAGCCTGTCGCGGGCCGTACGTAACGCAGTTAATAAACGTTCATTTTTAACCCAGTCATGCGTGCAGAGCGGGCAACAGTTCCCCTGTACCTGACTGACAAGCTGCAATCCCAGTGCGTGCAGTTCAGCGGTCTGATCATCCAGCTCCCTGACCGAGGATGTCATCCGCTTAAGTTCATCCGCTGCCTGTTGTGCTTTAACACGTAACGCAACCACCTCATCCCGCGACACGCGCCTGATACGAGACTGCCATTCCTCACGAGCCTCTCCTGAAACATACACGCTGCGTGCCACCTCAAGGTAGCGACTCAGTTCTTCGTGATAGCCCTGCAACGCGCCTGACGGGATACCCTTTTCAAAATAGTTTTCAAGCAGCTGCGTATCCGTGAAACGGAGATTTGCGCTGACGCCCGCCTGCTGCATTATCTGAGCATAATCCTGCGCCGGGGAGCCTTGCGCAGCCATCCATTTCAGCCGCGTTTCCAGTTCCCGAACCTGACCGTCGTCACGCCGTTTTTGCTCCCCGGCATGCTGATGCCTCTGGTTGGCATCCTGCCATGCGCTGCGATGCACAAGGATTCGGGTGCGTAACTGCTGCTCCTCTCCGGATGCATGCTCAAAGGCTTCCCACCGGGCTGACACATCAAGACAGACGGCTCCGTAACTTTCCGTCTCACGTCTGTATTTCGCAATATCCGTTTGCGCACGCTTAAGGAAAGTTTCATGATTTGAACTGTCCTGCCCAGAATCCAAGCTGACGGCAAGTTGCGAAATCAGCTCAGCCGCATCTGATGCAGGTTCATTTGCTTTTTCAGCCTCATTGACGGCGCGGAGCTCTTCCCGGAGACGGTCTAGCCGCTGTGTCAGTTGGCTGACACCGGGCAGATACTGGAGATAACTGTTGATGGACTGCTGTAGGGGTATGAGATGTCCGTACCCCAGAATGTTGGCAAAGACCTGTGAACGCTGTTCGGCTTGCGATTCATCCACCAGCAGGGATAAGGCATTAGAATAAAGCCACCGGCTATTGCGAAGCCAGGCCTGCTTTGTCAGAACCGCCTGGGGACGGTTCTTGCCCGCACCAATTTCCTCCGGAGAGAGCAGGCTAAGAAGAGACAGGGTGTTGCATTGAGTGATGACCTGTCCGTCGGACTTCTCCAGTCCCTTCAGCGTGCGCGTTAGCCGGTACTGCTGCCCGCTAATAATGCAGTCTGCGGCAACAAAGGTTTCTCCATCCCCCCACTTACAGGTCAGCGAACTTTCTGAAACGTCAGGTAATATGCCCGTCAGTAACCACTCCACCGCCTGACAAAGCGTGCTTTTTCCCGTACCATTTGCGGCATAAATAACGGTCAGTCCCGTGTTAAGCGGAATGGTCACCTCTCCGGGTATTCCCCTAAACCGGCTGATCGTCACGTTTAATATCTGAAGATTATACATCGCTGCTCTCCCACTTACTTCCATGGTTCAGGGCGATAGCACGCGGGGAATTTCCCGACTCAAATTCAGCCAGAAGCGCTTGCGTGCTGCCTGTGACCCTAAGGTCTACGGCAGAGATTCCCCGCTGCTCCAGCGGGGCAAGCCCCAGCATTGTGACGCGACCGGTGCGTTTCCACTCCCCATTTTCCATCCACACGAAATGCTTTCTGACCAAACGGGTATTCTGCTCAACTTCTGTAATCAGGCCGTCAGGGACACCGTGAACTGACGGCATCGCATATACTACGCTTGCATCGATGACCCTGCCCTTGCCTTCACGAGCCCGGGCCATCGCGTCCGCAATCTTCTCGCTGACGATCAATTCTCTTTCCATCTGGTCAGGCTTCGCGTTTAGAGGCCACAGCAGCATGCAGGCATATTCGGATTCCCAGTAAAGACTGCCTTCAGACATACCCGTAAGGTATTCCACCGGCAATGTTTTCCTGAAGAATCCGGCAAAGGCCGCTTTTGCTTCAAATTCAGCAATCAGACTATCCATTTTTTACCGTCCATATACTGCTCAGATAGCACTCAAGCTCAGCCGGATCGTCATTTCGCGTCCGGCTGAGCAGAGGATTAAGGGGGAAAAGCCAGGCTCTGCGCGTTGAACGTGGCGCAGCGAAGGAGTCAGCCTCCGCCGCGGGTTCAGCAATATTGGCGCGAGTCAGATCCTGTCGGATTGAACGACCATGTGAAGGCAGGTCCTCTTCCACATCAGCAAACACGCTCAGGTCGCAATGCTCCCCCCCATCCTGTATCCACCGGGTCAGTATGGCGTCAACCTGCGTGTCACTCATTTCATCAGGTAACCATCCCATCACGGACTCAGGTGTCCCCACACCGTTCCATAAAAGATGACCCGTCACGGCATGATTACCGTTCCAGCTGACGCTGGGGTGCATTGAAAGGTAGCTTAGCGCTCTGATCACTTTACGCATGCCCCGGCGCTGTTGAAGGAATGTGTTCACCTGCGGATAGACATAGGACCTGGGCCCGCTCAGTGCATAATGAACAAAATAGCCGGCATAGGGGGGGTTACATGTCACCAGCGCGTGCCGAAATGCATTCACCCCCTCCTGTACAAGGAATTGCGGGGGATCAGTGAAGGGATCCAGCAGCACCCGCTGAAGCTCAAGCTGTATACCATCGCCTACCTCGTAAAAACACCCATTGTGCCATTGCCACATGTAACAGGATGTCGCGGTAAATTCATCACCCGCCGAATTAAACCTAAGGCAAAACATCGCAGAGGTCACGCTCTTATCCCGGATTAACAGGGCCGGTATCGGCCCGTTATCGGCGTGCAAAAGATCATCACCTGCACTGGCTGGGTAAATGCCTGAGGCATAACGTATGCCGTCCGTAATCTCCACCTGTGACTGATGGCAGAAAATGACCCCTAGAAAACGCTTCTGACGTAGGCTCTCAAAACGGCGGATTTGTGCGTTAAAATGCTCCTGTGTCAGCGCACAGGATGATGAGACCAGAAGGACGTTGGGTCGCCGGTGACCGTCATCAGCAATGCTCAGAGAGAGACGGTCATCCAGTACCGTGCCGGAAGAACCGGCCGGAGTGTAATAATCGGTGTTCAGAACGGGCCAGAGATTCACATCATTAAACGCCAGGCGAAGCGCGCGCCCTGCATAACTCAGAGCGGCATTGCAGTCGCAGGTTTCCAGTAAAATAAACCGGTGAATATCGCCCACACCGGACTTTACCCAGCACCAGCCCGCCTGATACTGAGCCCTTCCCGGGTAAAGGCCCTCGCTGTCAGCAGAAAGCCAGCCGTCGTTTTTCCAGGCGTTTAGCACGGTACCGGGCACGATGCCGCAGCCTGCCTGTAAAATAACGGTGCCCTGACATTCACTGATAAGCGCATCAATGGAGCACTGGTCAGCAGGGTCAAAAGCATTCGCGGGGCAGACCAGCATGACCGGATAGTTTCCGGCCACCTCGGGCATTTTATCTTTTAGGAATTCGCCCAGCATACGCACAGAAAGTCTTTCGCCCGCCGGAAAAATAAATGCGTTCAGCCGGCCTGCGGATAACAGGTTTTCATTTCCGTAATGGGTATAAACGTTTTCTGCATGCATGGCGCGTACATCCGCCGCAATAGCGCCCTCTGGATAAACCTCCCGGAAAAAATCCAGAACGCTCTTTTGAGAAAAATACACTTCACGGCGAAAATAGATGCCCATGAGGTTGTCGGACGCACGCACAAGTGGCGAGAGCGATTCACGGGTGTAAAGCTCAATATTCAGTCGCTCAAACTGCGGATGCACCATGTCATATAATGCCTGTCCGGTTTTTTCCTTAAGCAGCGGGGATTTTCTGAGCAACGCATATTTGTCGCGGACGGCAACCAGTGCTTTGAGGTAATCCGTTTTTCGGCCGATAAGATCGGCCAGCGCAGTAGGGTTTCGCTGGAAATACTGCTGTGTTTCGCCGTTAACGTTATCAGAAACTACGAGAATATAGCGAAATGGGAGACCGTCAGGAGGAAGCAAATCACTTATCACCAGACTGCGCAGGCAGATTTTTATCCACTCATCGCGAACTTCTGGCATGGTAAACGCTTTCGAACTGTACCGTTTACATTGCACGATGCCCGCAATCACTCGGTCTTTCATCAGCTGAACGTCGATACCGTTATCGGATCCATCGTTTATCCGAAAGGCCGTGTCATACCAGTCCCAGGTCGCCTCAACCTTTTTCTCATCAAATAAATCCCGGACGATTAATTCGAATGCTCTGGGGTCAAGCGTGCCAAAAGGCAACTGTCCGCAGTCATGAGCATAAATATCCCGGGCGTTGTTGTGAGCCAGCGCTCTCTCTCGATCATCGTCTTCATCGCTGTAAATACGAATACTGGCGTCCATTCACCATCCCTCAGACAACGTAGTCACTATTTTTGTGTCATTTTAAGATACTTTACTCCCACTTAAGCCGGGCACAAAGCCTGAAATGCTAAGAATTTCATCGCCATCAGTAACGGGGGTATTTACCGCACGCCATGTTTTAATGCCTGGCAGGGCTATCCCGAAGGGATGAGCTCCAGATTCAAAAATACACTTGCTGAGGCCTGCTGAATCAGAGGGGAATGTGCGTAAGCGTTATTTTCAGGAATTTCAGGCGCGTGGCTGGCAGGTCCTTGCGAGATTCGCAGTTGCCCAATGTTAAATCAATACGTTGGAGCGAATTCGGGTTAAAACCTGTGAGAGCCCGGGCGGCGCGACTGACCTTTCAGCTTCTACCTCCAGGCAAATAAGGCCGGCGAGAACGACTCACGAATCCAGCTCACAGGGGAATAAGTCATCAGAAATCGTTAATTTGTTATTCGTTATTGCACCCTCTTTTATCAGCAAAGACGTTCGTTTAAATTGAGAGCCTGAAACCGTATTTAGTCAGCACGCATTGAATCACCATTGTGATTACCAATCACTTATTAATCGCAAACAGCAATACTTAAGCAACAAATGATAGCCGGAGAGTGCGGGATGACGGATTAAAAACATCAAAACTATTAACTTCAGATAAAATTAATTTCTTTGATTTTCTAAATATAGAATAACACCACTTTTTTTATTAATGAGTCACAAAGAATATTTTTTATTTTCCTGCATAACCAGATTACCTCTAAGCAGGACATTATCCGTATAGTCTGGAACGATAATTATCCGCGTATACGCGTCAATAATCACCACTAACTGGTATATAAACTGCGGGCGATGCTGGAACGTCACGATTTGCCCGCCAGACTCATCTTTACAATCCCCAATCATGGGCTCAAACTGAATGAACCCCTGTTGCACTCCCTGGCAGGGGTCTAAACCGTTATGACCGACGACGGGAATAAAAGCCTGCCGTCATCCGCGAGCTTCCCTCTGCATGCTAAAATTCAATGACGCGTATGTTCTCTCACCATTCGCTTTGCCATCATCTGCTGTGGCTGCTTATGGCCCTTGTGCTGGGCGTGAGCATTCACAATATTATCCGCATCCTGCCCGTGGTCGCGTCAACGGATATACCTATCCTTCCCGTGCCCATTTCAGGCCATCACACAGTTAGGATTTCACCATGCCGAGACTCTCTCTTTAATGAAAAAAATGCCTGGTCTCCATTTTTTGTTGATGAAATGACGCACGAAGACCCGCGATTACCCGACGCACCGATCAGTGCCCTGCTTTTCAGCGTCAGAGGGCTCCTCTATGAGGACAAGAACACAAAATGTCTGATTATCCTTGCATCCGGCGCCGCACAGTTTATCGTTGCCGAAGGCGATGGACTTCTGGACAGCGAGGAGGCTGTCGCCCGTATTTTCTCTGACCGCGTGACCATTATAAAAAGGGGGGTTACGGATTGACCTGCTCCCCGCTGTTAGACACATTTGAGTCATTTAAGATGGCTCAAAAAGTGGTTGGTCCGGTTTACCGGGATGCTTACAAAGAAACCGGAAATCTCAAAAGTGCCTGGAACTAAAGCTGGGATACTTACAGGGTCAGTTTAGGGATCGGAAATGTTTGTACGTTAAGCACATTTTTTAACCAATCCAGATACGTAAGGGATTGATTTAGCGTCAGTGGCTATCGCTTTTAGGTTATCCGATTAAGACAAAATCCCCTCAAAACGCTGTATAGCGCGGGAGTACACTCTATTGCTACAGGTAAGCCTGTTCAAAAAACAGGCTTACCGTGCAATAATTCTACATATCCAAACTGACCCCTAGTAATACCACCCCATTGGCGCTTAAACTCACTGCAAGCCCGGACAACACTCCCACAACTGAAAAGTCTATGGGTACGGTACAGATGAGTGTTAATTGTTGTTTTGAGGCTGACATCCCTGACGTTGTTTCTCTAATAAATTATGAATAGTCTTGGTAAAGCCACTTCTGAATGCCGGAGTATATAACTCTCTTGCTTCTGAATTAAGTAATTCAAGATTATGAAAATCAATTTCTCTTTTTAATTCAGTTCCATGATAAAAAGATATATGCGGGATCGCCGGGACATCGAGCCTTGGAGAATGAATGAGTAACGGGCCAAGGTTCCTGGATGCTTTTACCACATCATCAACATTCCCTCTCAAGAAGCGATTGACAGCTGAAACAATTACATCAGCAGCTTGTAATCCTGATGATTTCGATGAATTACCGAAAATACTATACTGTTTTAGAATCTTACCAAACTGAAAGGGAAAAGAAGCATCTGCAACAGAAGAATGGTTTACACCAAATACTTTCATGCGTCGTTCCACTTCATCTTCAGGCATTCCAATACCAGCATCACTCACGCCAAAGTTTCTCTTGAACACCTCCATTTCTTCTGGCAAGTGTGGAATACCACGTGGCTCTCTGTAATAATCCAATTCAACAGTTTCAGGCATAAACTTTGAATAAAGCCATTCAAAGCTCAGAGGTGCGTTGTTTTTCCTGTCAAAAACCCATTCAAAGCGGGATAATTCTCGCGGATTACGGCGCAGATAAAAGGTAATGGTTTTATCCAGCATATGTGAAATCAAATACGACTGAATAACAACCTGATTATATTCCTGAATGCTTAAAGAATTGATGAGATTTTTTGTTTCTTCAAAAGAATGGTTAACCTCGGAAAACTCATCAGGCGTAAGGCCACCCCTGATTTTTTCAATATATCTAAGTCTGCCATCAATCTGTTGTTTCATGTGGAGACGGGTTAACTCATCATCTAATGATGTACGATTGACGGTCATCGCATGAAACGTGCAATCCAGTTTCAGTAAAGCGGTGATAAAATCGGCAAAGCAATCATGAGAAGGGTCTGGCCTTTTGAGATGTTTAATCTCCTCAGAAGAAGGCACGTTCAGTTTCGACTTAAGCTCCATTAATGCAGCACTGACTTTTTTTTCATTCTTATGGGGTACAGTTAACGCTCCAACTGTACCCCATGCTTTATCAATGGTGGCTAGATCGTTACTTGAACTGAATATCCCTGACTCATCAATATATATTTTCATTATAAATCCCTTTTAAATAACGTTATAAGACAGTCAAAAAAATATGATAGTTACAGTCATTCTTACTTACCGAGTGACTTTAGCATCTCATTCTTTTTGTTCAGCAGTTCTTGACAGAAAACTTCATACTTTTCATCATCTAAGAACTCATCTATTACCTGAATGATTCTCTCATTATTAGTTGAGTTTAAATGTTTCTTGATGACTGCCTGCTCGAAATCCCGCCACCACCTACCCTCATCAGACATCGCAGCCTGATCGGGCAAGCCATTAAACCGTTCTTTATTCTGATAAATTTTATCAATATCGAGAAGCGCAACAAAGTTAGGCTTTAAATGCAGAATATGTGAGTTCTTATAAAATTCAAAACGCTGGATTGCTCTTTTGGTGTGATCATCATTTTCAACTATAAAAATTGCTTGCTTCTTACTTTCAGTAAGTAACTCCATTAATCTCTCAGACTGGTACAGACCTCCTAACGCAATGGCCTTCAAATCCGCGACATTAATTTTTTCCTGCAAAGCTTTATTGCTAATGAAGCAGTCGATAAAAAGCTCATCTACCTTCCCCTCAACAAACAACGTTATTTCATCTGACGTAACGCTGTTCTTTCTTTCTTCATTGGCACTTTTCAGTATTTTTGCAACGCCAGGAATAGATGTGGCCCTTGGGAAAAGAGGAAGCCACCCTTTACTGTTGCTCCAGATGACTGGAAGCGTTGTATTTGGGGTGTTATGGTCAAACGCCAGTAAGCCACCCAGCTGAGAAAATCCCAGTGTGGATGTCGATACGACCCTGTTATATTTTTTTATGATTTCCAGTGATGCATTACGCTCCGATACCGGCATATCTTTATAAAATACGCCGTCAAGATTAGCCACAGTATCTTTTGAACAATATTCCAGAGCCGTAACAACGGTGGCGCCTGTTTCTTCAATTACATGTTTTATTCCATCTTCATAACCTGCAACCGTCAGAACAAATAAATTACGGGATTTTGTTAATGAATACACCTCTTCAGCAACCCGCTTAACTTCATGAGCAATGGTTTTTCCTGATCCAATGACATCATCGACCAATACGATATTTTCAATCTTGGACAGGTCTAGTTTATCTTCATCATCATTTGACACGAAATCCTTTTCTGATAAACCTACCGTTGTCCTGTAATGATAAGCTATCAATGAGCCACTTTTGGCCGTGTTTCCTATTGCTGCAAAAAGGGTATTATATTTCTCCATCGGAGAACCTTTTTCCGATATTTTCCTTATTAATTTTGTGTGTGCAACTTCCAAAGCCGACCTGATGCTGTAGGAATCAAGAATATCAATATTGTTGAGAATTCTGACAGCTAGGGGATAATGTTCAGCATCGAACTGCATAACCCATTTGATTGCATGATCCAGTGAAACCTTGACGGGCCATGAATCTATTATTTTTTCGATTTGTCCGACTAAAACGTTTAAGTTATTAGGTAATGCGTTGATCATTATAATTCCTGTATTTTAATTGAATGTACCAGGCTACAAAGCTCATTATATATCAGGCCTGCTGCGCAGAGTTAAGCACTCACTTCAGCGAACATGGATACCCTGCCCACCTTGACTTTTCGTCCGCCGCCGCCTCCCACTCTTTAAACAGCAGGTCGATTGTGCTCTGTACTATCGTGCTTACTATAACGTCGTCCTCTGCATCCCGGAAGTATTCGTCCCTTATTTCAATCTCGGCCTTGAGTCGGGCTATTTCATCGGCCAGCTCGTCGTCAGTCATCCCTGCATATTTTGCCATCTGCGCTCCTTTTCCTTTCGTATTTATCCTCACACACCATTAATTCTTCAGCGCGTGGCGATCAGCGCCCGCGCGTCCTCCGGAGTCATCGAGAACCGCACGCCGAGCTGGCGCGTCACGTCCAGCGCCATCACCCGGCAGTACCACTCGGTGCTTTTCTCATCCTCATGGCCCATCAGCGCCTGGATCACCTTCTTTGGCACGCCGTGCTGCACCAAGTGCATAGCAAACGAATCCCTGAACGTTCTCGTGCACAATGAGGTAACGATCACCACCTATGGTAGAGCGCTCAAATTAGTTTTGCGAACCCCGCAACTATTGGTGGTCATTTTGGTGGTCTTGACAGAAAGGGAATTCAGGTTTAGCTTGCTTATTAGCCAGTTAATGGCAAAGGCGATCCCAGTCAGAGGAGCCAAATTTAAAAAGCCTGCTTTTGAAGCAGGCTTTTTGCTTTTCTGCGTCGGGTAGAATTGTCAGCTGGCGGCTGCGCCTGACCCGACCTATAAATCAGCGGACCGTTGATCGTCAAATAAAAAAGGCCCCCTGTCACCAGAGAGCCTTTTTCACAATTCGCTGCGATTATTCGCTTTTAGCTTCGGCGTTTTTGATTTCGCCCATCACTTTCAGCTTTTTGGAGATGTCGCGACGCTCTTTGGACAGCTCGGCATTTTTGATGATGTAATCATCAACGCGGTCTTCATAGTCGCTCTTCATGCTGGCGATGATGCCCTGAATAGCTTCAACGCTCATGCCCGGCTTGATGTAGTCGCTCAGGTTGTCGAGCAGCAGAACACGTTTCTGGTTGTCACGGATCTTCTTCTCAACGTCCTGGATTTCACGCTGCAGTTTGTTTTTACGGCGGAACAGGCGGACGAATTCCAGAACATCCTGGAACGAAGGCTTGATAGTTTCCATTTTTTACACCCCTGATAATGTGAGATTCGGATTCGTTAAAGCAACCGCTGTAACAATAACCTTACTGACAGCGGCTGCGAATGACAATGGCTATATCGTTTAAAGCTATCATAACCCCAATTGCTGCTGAATCGAAGCAGCAGGCGTCACATCCGCGTTTTATTTGCGCAGCGCCCGACAAATCAGGTGCGATAGCAGCTCAAGCTGTCGCGCCAGCTCCAGGCTCAGCCAGACATAGCCGTGAATGGGCGTTTCCGCCACGTTATCGCCCTGCCGCTCGTTGATTAACTGCTTCAGTTCCGCCACGATTTCATTGAGCCGCTCGCTGTTCGCCAGCACGGGCTGCGGGTTGCCTTCATAGAGCGCATGGGCGATGGTCAGCAGGGTCTGCTGCGTCATCATCTGCGTCTCTTTGAGGGTCTGGGCGTTAAGCATCAACAGATGGCTGGGACGCGTGGCCCAGTGCGCATTGATTTGCAGTTCAAGCATGCACACCAGATTGCGGCTGACCGTCTGGATAGCTTCGAAAATCGCTTTCTGAATATGGGTCTCTTTACTGGCTGGTACTATCAGGCCGCGCATTTTGACCACGTCGTTGAGGATGGTTTGCAGATGCTTTTCCAGCCGGGGACGCTCAACCAGATTCGGTGAAAACCCCGCCTGGTAAACGCGGTTAAACGCCGTGACGTAGTTAGCCATCTGGATACGCCAGTGCAGAAAAGCCCGCTGCGGCCAGATGCCGGTAAACAGCATGGCGAGCAGCGAGCCCAGAATAACATCCCCGCTTCGCCACATCGCCGTGGTCATATCCCCTGCTGGCGCGCCGACCACGACCGCGAGAGTGATACCAATCAGCAGCGCCTGATAAGGCCGTTTGCCCAGCGCCAGCCAGCCGCACAGGAACATGGCGGCACCGCACCATGCCAGCATCACTGGAAATGAGATGAGCTCAAGCTTCAGGGCAATCAGCCCCAGGGCAGAGCCAAGCACGGTACCACCTATCCGCTCGAAGGCGCGCGGGACAACGTTTCCCCAAAATGAGATTGGTCCCATCACCACCACCAGCGTGATCAGCGGCCACGTTCCTTCCGGTATATCCAGCAACCTGACCAGTACAAAGGTCAACACGAACGCCAGCGCGATGCGACACCCGTGCACCACGCGGTAATGTTTATATAAGCGAATTTCAAAAGGGGTTAATGATTTGTCGGGACGCACACCCGCTCTCCAGCAACACGGCAAATCACAATTGTACTGTGTTTTCAGCCGGGCGGATCGCTCCCGGCTGAAAAACCCTTCATTGAGCAGGCTTAAACCGTTTTGTGCTCTACCGCGATAAACATTTCAATATCCCAGTAGCCGTCCGCGTTGCCATCATTGAGATAGCGCTCAAAGCAGGGCTTAAGCGCCATCTGGTATTTATTATCCTGCAGCAGGGAATTAAAGAACTGATACCACGGGGTTGCAAAGTCGTAGTTTTCCACGCGCGCCGTCGCCACGGCATAATCACCGGCCGCGATTTCGGTCATCATCACCCCTTCGCTGTTTTCCGGGATGACGAAATCATCCGGTACGGTAACGGCCGTATCGCAGCGCAGTTTTTCTGCCGGAACCTCATCGGGGTTATCGTAATAGACCGCCACCCACTCCAGCGGCTCAATGTGACGCCCGTCTACCCACATGACCAGCTGTTCAAAGCCCTGCTTGACCGTTTTTTCCCACGGCCCAACAAGATGAAAACCCGCAATCTTACGTTTCTGTTGCTGCTTGATGCTGTAATCCATGCTGCCTCCGATTAGCACTGTATATTTATACACTATAAAGCAGAATTTCTATTATCGGCAAACGAGGAGTGTTTATTATGTGAGCAGACTCGCAACCCTGCCAGTCTGCCCATCAGCGGTTAAAGCGTGTGGTGAAGATAATCGCTCAGGCGTGAGAATACGCCTCCCTTATCAACGGCTTCCAGAGTGACCAGAGGCCAGTGCGCCACGACTTTGTCGCGGTCATAGAGCTGGATCTCCCCGACCCGCTGATGCGCGGCAATCGGTGCTTCCAGCTCTTTTTTATCCAGCACGTATTTGGCTTTGATGTTCGGTACTTCCGCTTTCGGCAGGGCCAGCCAGAAGTCCTGGTCGGTGCCCAGTTTCACCTGTTCTTTATCGCCGTACCAGATACGCTCTGTTCCGACTTTTTTACCGTTATGCAGGATCTGCACCGTATCGAAGTTCTGTTGTCCCCAGTGCAGGAGCTTACGCGCCTGGTCCTCGCGCCCTTTCGGGCTGTCCGCGCCCATCACCACCGCAATCAAACGACGCTGACCGTCCACCGCGGAGGCAATAAGGTTAAAGCCTGCTCCTGAGGTATGCCCCGTTTTCAGGCCGTCCACGTTCATGGTTTTATCCCACAGCAGGCCGTTACGGTTTTGCTGGGTGATGCCGTTCCAGGTAAGACTCTTTTCGCTGTACATATGATAAAACTCTGGCTCACCGTGAATGATGGCCCGGGAGAGCACGGCCAGGTCATAGGCCGAGCTGTGCTGGCCCGGCGCGTCCAGACCGTGGACGGTTTCAAAGTGCGTATCACGCAGGTTCAGCTTCTGCACGTAGTCGTTCATCATCTTCACAAACTGCGGCTGCCCGCCCGCCACGTGATCGGCCAGCGCCACGCAGGCATCGTTGCCGGAATCGACAATCAGACCGCGGCTTAAGTCACGCACGGTGACGCGATCGCCCTCTTTCAGAAACATCAGCGACGAACCGTCAAAAACCGGGTTGCCCTTTGCCCACGCGTCACGCCCTACGGTGACAATGTCATCCGGGGTAATGCGGTGGCTATCAATAGCCCGGTCGACCACATAGCCCGTCATCAGTTTGGTGAGGCTCGCCGGGTTACGTTGCTGATGTTCGTTGCCCGCCGTTAAAATTTGACCAGTCGTGTAATCCATCAGCACCCATGAACCCGCCTGGATGGCCGGAGGCTGCGGCGAAAAGTCCAGTGGTTCGGCCGCAAAAGCAGATGAGACACTCGATGCGAGTAAAGAAACAGCAATAAACAGACGGCGTTTCAACGGTATATCCTCAGGTCATTAAAAATCGATGACCTTTTTACGGGACTTCTGATGTCGTTACCTGGCTTAATTGCAAAAAAATGTGACAGAACGCAGATTTTACGCGGAAGCGGTCTCGCAAATTTGCGCCGCGGCGGTGCTTTTTATTCGGTCTGACCCGCACGATCGTTTACCATAGTGACGTCATTTTTTAACAGGATGGTATTACTGGTGTCTGACTCTGCCGCTCGCCCGACTTTTTTATTCCACGACTACGAAACCTTTGGCACGCATCCGGCGCTGGACCGACCGGCGCAGTTTGCCGCCATCCGCACCGATGACGAATTCAACATCATTGGCGAGCCTGAGGTCTTTTACTGCAAGCCAGCGGATGATTACCTGCCGCAGCCCGGCGCGGTAATGGTCACCGGGATCACCCCGCAGGAAGCGCGGGAAAAAGGCGTTAACGAGGCAGAGTTCGCCCGCCGCATCCACGATCTGTTTACCGTTCCCAATACCTGCGTGGTCGGTTACAACAACATCCGTTTTGACGATGAAGTGACGCGCAACATCTTCTATCGCAACTTTTACGATCCGTACGCCTGGAGCTGGCAGAACCGCAATTCACGCTGGGATCTGCTCGACATCATGCGCGCCTGTTATGCCCTGCGCCCTGAAGGCATTAACTGGCCGGAAAATGAGGAAGGGCTGACCAGCTTCCGGCTGGAACACCTGACGCGCGCCAACGGCATCGAGCACAGCAATGCCCACGATGCGATGGCAGACGTTTATGCCACCATTGCCATGGCGAAGCTGGTGAAAACCGCACAGCCCCGGCTGTTTGAATATCTGCTGAGCCACCGAAGCAAGCAGAAGCTCATGACCCTTATCGACGTACCGCAGATGAAGCCCCTGGTGCATATCTCCGGCATGTTTGGCGCCTGGCGCGGCAATACCAGCTGGGTTGCGCCGCTGGCGTGGCACCCGGATAACCGTAATGCGGTTATCATGGCGGACCTGGCGGGCGATATTTCGCCGCTGCTGGAGCTTGACAGCGATACCCTGCGCGAACGGCTGTACACCCCGAAAAATGAACTCGGGGATCTGCCTGCGGTGCCGGTTAAGCTGGTGCACATCAATAAATGTCCGGTGCTGGCGCAGGCGAACACGCTGCGTCCGAAAGATGCCGACAGGCTGGGCATTAACCGTCAGCACTGCCTGGATAACCTGAAAGTGCTTCGCGATAACCCGCAGGTGCGCGAGAAAGTGGTCGCCATCTTCGCCGAGGCGGAGCCGTTCGTGCCGTCCGAAAACGTGGATGCCCAGCTCTACAACGGCTTCTTCAGCGATGCCGACCGTGCAGCCATGAATATTGTTCTGCAAACCGAGCCGCGTAACTTACCTGCGCTGGACATCACCTTCGCCGATAAGCGCATCGAAAAGCTGATGTTTAACTACCGGGCGCGCAATTATCCCGGCACGCTGGATGAAGCAGAACAGGCGCGCTGGCTGCAGCACCGTCGAAACGTGTTTACGCCAGAGTATCTGCAGCATTACGCGCAGGAGCTTGAGTCTTTATACAACCAGCATGAAGGCAACGCAGAAAAGCAGATCCTGTTAAAAGCCCTGTTCCAGTACGCGCAAGAGATAGTCTGAAGTGAGATATAAAAAAACCGGAGACAAGGGTCTCCGGTTTTTTTTTGATACGTTAAGACTTAAGCAACGTCTTCGTACTGAGGAACCGGGTTACGGAAGCTCTTCGTAACGCAGGCCAGGTAAACCAGGCCGATACCTGCCCAAATCAGGCCAAGCACCATCGAGCTCTCTTCCAGGTTAACCCACAGCGCGCCCACGGTCAGGGCACCGCACATCGGCAGGAACAGATACTGGAAGTGATCTTTCAGCGTCTTGTTACGCTTTTCACGGATCCAGAACTGAGAGATAACCGACAGGTTAACAAATGTGAACGCCACCAGCGCACCGAAGTTAATCAGCGCCGTTGCCATCACCAGGTCAAAGTTAATCGCCAGAAGCGCGATCGCACCGACCAGGATAATGTTCATTGCCGGGGTACGCCAGGTTGGATGCACGTAGCCGAAGAAGCTTTTCGGGAATACGCCATCGCGGCCCATTACGTACATCAGACGCGCAACGCCTGCATGCGCGGCCATACCGGACGCCAGTACGGTGATGGTGGAGAAGATCAGCGCGCCGACCTGGAACGCTTTACCCGCCACATAGAGCATGATTTCCGGCTGAGACGCATCCGGATCCTTGAAGCGCGAGATATCCGGGAAGTACAGCTGCAGGAAATAGGTCGAGAAAATAAAGATCAGACCGCCAATCAGCGCCGTCAGGAAGATAGCACGCGGGATCACGCGCTCTGCATCCTTCGTTTCCTCAGACAGGTTGCTAATCCCGTCGAAACCGGTAAAGGAGAAGCACAGAATCGTCGCCCCGGTAATCATCGGGATCACATGCGCATCACCAGACCAGAACGGTTTGCTGCTCGCCAGGGTGCCCGCGCCTTCGCCGTGGAATACGCCATAGATCACCATGCCAAGAATCACGGCAATCAGGACAACCTGAAGCACAACGATGACGGAGTTAAAGTTGGCAACGGACTTGATGCTGCGCAGGTTAAAGGCCGTCATAAAGGCTACCAGCGCCACGACGAAGATCCACGAGGGAATCGATGGCACCAGCGCTTCAAAATAGATTTTTGCCAGCAGAATGTTGATCATCGGCGCGAACAGGTAGTCGAGCAGCGAAGACCAGCCCACCATAAAGCCAACCGTCGGGCTGATAGATTTCTGGGCATAGGTGTAGGCGGAACCTGCAGACGGATAGCGACGCACCAGTTTACCGTAGCTCAGCGCGGTAAAGAGGATCGCAATCAGCGCAAAGCCGTAAGCCGTCGGCACATGACCGTCAGTGAGGCCTGATACGATACCGAATGTATCGAACAGCGTCATCGGTTGCATATAGGCAAGGCCCATCATAACAACCGGAATCAACGTAAGCGTTTTACGTAATTCCACGCGAGAGGTGTTTGGAGTTGCGTTATGCGACATAGTTATTCTCCTTTACGGTGATAACCGCCACGTAAGCGAAAAATTGCCCCATTTCTTTCTTCCTCAGCGACAACAACTGTCGGATTTTAGTAAATATCTATCCGGTACGAAGCCCGGCCTCTTGGTTTTTAGTTTCGTTTCGTACATGCAAAAAAAAATAACCGACGCCTTTTATATCGTCGATTATTCATTTGGTTGCAGCGGCGGCATTTTGCCCCACATCGGATACAAAAGGCAATACTTTGCAACGCACCGGGTCATTTTCTTTTTTCTAACTGGCTGATTTCTCGGCGCTCCCCTGAGAGTAAACTGCAGCGATAGCACTATTTGCTAAAATTTCGTCCCGCCACCAGGCGCTGGCCAGCCCGGCGGTTTGTTCATTCCAGCCGACCCACACCGATTCGTTACTGCTTTGCGCAAGCACCTGTTTTTCAACAAGCGCACCGCTATCAATAAAGCGCTGCGCCAGATAGCGCGGCAAATAGCCGCAGCCCAGGCCGCTAATTTGCAGCTCCAGCTTGGTTTTAAAGTCAAAAACGGTAATGGCCTCCTGCTCATCCAGCAGCTGCGAGGAAACCGCACATTCGGGGCGCGAGCTGTCCCCGACTACTATTGCGCGGTACCCCTTAATAACGCGACGGTTAAGAGGATCAGGCTCCTGAGCCAGCGGATGATGGGGCGCCACGGCAAATACCTGCTCCAGCACGCCCAGGCGGGCAAAGCCAAAGTCACTCAACTGGGGAGGCTCATGCAGGGCACCGACAAAAATGTCCGCCCTGCCCTGGGTTAAGGCATCCCAGGAGCCGCCCAGCACGCCGTTGATGAAAATCAGCCGGGTGACGCTGTGATGCTGATAAAACGCTTCAATGAGCGGCGTCAGTAGAGAAAACGGAAAGGTATCATCCACGCCAATCACCAGCTCATTCTCCCATCCCTGATGGAGCTTAACGGCCTGCTTTTCCAGCTCGCGAACGGTATGAAGAACGTCACGGCCTTTTTCCAGCAGCATCTGCCCGGTGCGGGTAAACCGCGCGCGGTGCCCGGTGCGATCGAGGATCTGAATATTGAGGTCGCTTTCCAGTTTTTGAACGGTATAGCTCAGGGCCGAAGGGGTTTTGTAAAGCTTTGCCGAGGCAGCCGCAAAGCTCCCCTCTTTTTCCAGTGCATCCAGAATAATAAGAACATCCAGCAGCGGTTTCATGCTCGCCCCCTTCCGGTGTGCGATTGTCTCCGCTGCGGGGCTTATTCCATGGGCATCACCAGCGGATCGGGATACTGATACTCAAACCCCAGCTCATGGCAAATGCAATTGCCATCAACAATTTTGCCTTTACTTTCGTTCTTTGCCTCACCAAAAACCGGCGGAGCCAACCCAAGCTGGCGTGCCATGAGCGGGTAAAACGTGCTGCGCGCCGGATGAGACGGTGCACATATATTATAGATGTGTCCGCCTTTTGGAGCCTGTAAGAGTAGCTCAATCGCGCCAATAACATCTTCAAGATGCACAAGATTCACGCCATGCTGACCGTCTGGTGCCGTCTTACCGGCAAAGAAGCGCCCCGGATGACGCCCCGGGCCAACCAGCCCCGCCAGACGAACGATATCGACCTGCGTGCCGGGAAGGTTATGCAGCCAGTCTTCCAGCTCTTTCAGGACCTGACCGCTCGCGGTTACGGGACGGCGCTCGGAACTCTCTTTCACCACGCCCTCAGCATCGCCATAAACCGACGTCGAGCTGGTAAAAATTATGTGCGGGACGTGATGCGCCAGCGCGCTGTCGACAATCTCCTGCATCGCCTGCAGGTAGAATGATTCGCCCGGGCCACTGCGCCGTGCGGGTAGCGTAATCACCAGCGCATCTACGTTCATCAGCGTGTCCAGATCGTCCGCATCACACACCAGCTCCGGCTCCAGACGCAGTTCAACGCCATCAATACCGCACATGCGCGCCGCTTCGACCCCATCCCGGGTGGTCTTGCTCCCGGTCACCTGCCAGCCTTTCGCGGCTAATGACATCGCCAGCGGCATTCCCAGCCATCCTAAACCGACAATCGCGACCTTTTTCATGCGAATTCTCCTGACTCTCACTCGTCTTTCATAAGGCTACGCCAGCCCGGCAGAACACACAATTCATAGCATCAATATGAAATGAATTAATGATCAAAAAAAGCCCTTGCAATATGTCGTACAACTGGTTTAGGTTAAAAGACATCAAATGAATAAGCATTCATCGAGAATTTATATGACACGCGTTCAATTTAAACACCACCATCATCACCATCATCCTGACTAGTCTTTCAGGCGATGTGTGCTGGAAGACGTTTGGATCTTCCAGTGGTGCATGAACGCATGAAAAAGCCCCCGGAAGATCTTCTTCCGGGGGCTTTTTTTTGGACCAAATTCAGACAGGTTAAAACAGGTTAACGAGGAATAAAGAATGTTAGATAACTCACGTTTACGCATAGCTATTCAAAAATCAGGCCGTTTGAGTGACGATTCACGCGAACTGTTGGCCCGCTGCGGGATTAAAATCAACCTGCACACCCAGCGCCTGATTGCTCTGGCTGAAAACATGCCCATCGACATTCTGCGCGTGCGTGATGACGATATTCCCGGCCTTGTGATGGACGGCGTCGTTGACCTCGGCATCATCGGTGAAAACGTGCTGGAAGAAGAGCTGCTGACCCGCCGCGCGCAGGGTGAAGACCCGCGTTACTTCACCCTGCGTCGTCTGGACTTCGGCGGCTGCCGCCTGTCGCTGGCCACGCCGGTTGATGAAGCGTGGGACGGCCCGGCCGCGCTGAACGGCAAACGTATCGCCACCTCTTACCCTCACCTGTTGAAGCGTTATCTTGACCAGAAAGGCGTGCAGTTTAAATCCTGCCTGCTGAACGGCTCCGTTGAAGTGGCACCGCGTGCGGGTCTGGCGGACGCCATCTGTGACCTCGTCTCGACCGGCGCGACGCTGGAAGCGAACGGTCTGCGCGAAGTGGAAGTCATCTACCGCTCTAAAGCGTGCCTGATTCAGCGCGACGGCGAGATGGCCGACGCCAAACAGCAGCTGATCGACAAGCTGCTGACCCGTATTCAGGGCGTGATTCAGGCGCGTGAGTCCAAATACATCATGATGCACGCCCCAACCGAGCGTCTGGATGAAGTGATTGCCCTGCTGCCGGGCGCTGAGCGCCCAACCATCCTGCCGCTGGCGGGCGATCAGCAGCGCGTGGCGATGCACATGGTGAGCAGCGAAACCCTGTTCTGGGAAACCATGGAAAAACTGAAGGCGCTGGGCGCAAGCTCCATCCTG
Organism: Enterobacter cloacae complex sp. P47BA; assembly: GCF_014930485.1. NCBI lineage: Bacteria > Pseudomonadati > Pseudomonadota > Gammaproteobacteria > Enterobacterales > Enterobacteriaceae > Enterobacter > Enterobacter cloacae complex sp. P47BA. The sequence continues at coordinate 226,417 of NZ_JADBRF010000002.1, forward strand.
GTGCTGCCAATTGAGAAGATGATGGAGTAATGGCCATGAGCTTTAACACAATCATCGACTGGAATACCTGTAGCGACGCACAGCAGCGTGAGCTGCTGATGCGCCCGGCGATTTCCGCCTCTGAAAGCATCTCCCGCACCGTGGCGGAGATCCTGGATAACGTCAAAGCCCGTGGCGATGACGCGCTGCGTGAATACAGTGCAAAGTTTGATAAGACGGAAGTTGGCGCATTGCAGGTTACGGAGCAGGAAATCATTGATGCCAGTAATCGTCTCGGTGACGATATCAAGCAGGCGATGGCCGTCGCGGTGAAAAATATCGATACCTTCCACACCGCGCAAAAGTTGCAGACCGTGGATGTGGAAACCCTGCCCGGCGTGCGTTGCCAGCAGGTGACGCGCCCGGTGGCGTCAGTGGGACTTTATATCCCTGGTGGTTCAGCGCCGCTGTTTTCGACCGTATTAATGCTCGCCACGCCGGCGCGTATCGCCGGATGCCAGAAAGTAGTGCTGTGTTCTCCGCCTCCGATCGCCGATGAGATCCTCTACGCGGCAAAACTCTGCGGCGTGCAGGCGGTGTATAAAGTGGGCGGCGCGCAGGCGATTTCCGCCCTGGCGTTCGGCACAGACTCCATTCCTAAAGTCGACAAAATCTTTGGCCCGGGCAATGCGTATGTGACCGAAGCCAAGCGCCAGGTCAGCCAGCGTCTCGACGGTGCGGCCATCGATATGCCTGCCGGTCCGTCTGAAGTGCTGGTCATTGCCGACAGCGGCGCAACGCCGGACTTCGTGGCCTCCGACCTGCTTTCACAGGCAGAACACGGCCCGGACTCGCAGGTCATCCTGCTGACGCCGGATGCCGATATGGCGAAACGCGTGGGCGAAGCCGTTGAACGCCAGCTTGCCGACCTGCCCCGCGCCGACACGGCACGTCAGGCGTTAGCGGCCAGCCGCCTGATTGTGGCGCGCGATCTCGAGCAGTGCATTGCCATCTCCAACCAGTACGGCCCGGAGCACCTGATCATTCAGACCCGCAACGCGCGCGATCTGGTCGACAGCATCACCAGCGCGGGCTCGGTGTTCCTCGGCGACTGGTCACCGGAGTCCGCGGGGGATTACGCCTCCGGCACCAACCACGTTCTGCCGACGTATGGCTATACCTCTACCTGTTCCAGCCTCGGCCTGGCGGATTTCCAGAAACGCATGACCGTGCAGGAGCTGTCCCGCGAGGGGTTTGCTTCACTGGCTTCTACTATTGAAACCCTGGCCGCCGCCGAGCGTCTGACCGCCCACAAAAACGCCGTGACGCTGCGCGTTGCCGCCCTGAAGGAGCAAGCATGAACATTGAAGAATTAGCCCGCGAAAATGTCCGCCGCCTGACGCCTTACCAGTCTGCGCGGCGTCTGGGCGGAAACGGGGACGTCTGGCTGAACGCCAACGAATTCCCGACTGCGGTGCAGTTTGAGCTGTCGCAGCAAACGCTGAACCGCTATCCGGAGTGTCAGCCAAAAGCGGTGATTGAAAACTACGCGCAGTACGCGGGCGTGAAGCCTGAGCAAGTGCTGGTCAGCCGCGGGGCGGATGAAGGAATCGAGCTGCTGATCCGCGCGTTCTGCGAGCCGGGCAAAGACGCGGTGATGTACTGCCAGCCCACGTACGGCATGTACAGCGTCAGCGCCGAAACCTTCGGCGTGGCGTGCCGCAACGTCCAGGCGCTGGAGAACTGGCAGCTCGATTTACAGGGCATTGCCGACAATCTCGACGGCGTGAAGGTCGTCTTCGTCTGCAGCCCAAATAACCCAACCGGACAGATTATTAACCCGCAGGATATCCGCACCCTGCTGGAGATGACCCGTGGTAAAGCGCTGGTGGTGGCCGACGAAGCCTACATCGAGTTCTGCCCGCAGGCGACGCTGACGGGCTGGCTGGAAGAGTATCCGCATCTCGTTGTGCTGCGCACGTTGTCAAAAGCCTTCGCCCTCGCGGGCCTGCGCTGCGGGTTTACGCTGGCGAATAAAGAGGTCATCGACCTGCTGCTGAAAGTGATCGCCCCGTACCCGCTCTCAACGCCGGTTGCCGATATTGCGGCACAGGCGCTGACGCCTCAGGGTATCAACGCGATGCGCGAACGCGTGGCGCAGATCCTGGAGGAACGTCAGTACCTTGTCACCGCGCTGAAAGACATCCCTTGCGTCGAGCAGGTGTTCGACTCGGAAACCAACTACATCCTGGCGCGCTTCACCGCCTCCAGTGCCGTATTTAAATCTTTATGGGATCAGGGCATTATCTTACGAGACCAGAATAAACAACCTTCCCTGAGTGGCTGTTTACGTATCACCGTAGGCACCCGCGCAGAGAGCCAGCGCGTCATTGACGCCCTGAAAGCGGAGAAAGTATGACCCAGAAGATCCTTTTCATCGATCGTGATGGCACCCTTATTTCGGAGCCACCAGCCGATTTCCAGGTCGATCGTTTCGACAAGCTGGCTTTTGAACCGGACGTCATCCCGGTGCTGCTTAAGCTTCAGAAAGCGGGCTATAAGCTGGTAATGATTACCAACCAGGACGGTCTGGGTACGGACAGTTTCCCGCAGGCGGACTTCGACGGCCCGCATAACCTGATGATGCAGGTGCTGACCTCTCAGGGCGTGGTATTTGATGAAGTGCTGATTTGCCCGCATATGCCAGCCGACGAGTGCGACTGCCGTAAGCCAAAGGTGAAGCTGGTTGAGCGCTATCTGGCCGAAGATATGCTGGATAAAACCAACAGCTACGTCATCGGCGATCGCATCACCGATATTACGCTGGCGGAAAACATGGGCATCGCGGGGCTGCGCTACGATCGTAACGACCTTAACTGGGCAAAGATTGGCGAGCAACTGACAAAACGCGACCGCTATTCTCACGTTGAGCGTAACACCAAAGAGACGCAGATTGATGTAAAGGTATGGCTGGACCGTGAAGGCGGCAGCAAGATCCACACCGGCGTCGGTTTCTTTGACCACATGCTGGACCAGATTGCCACCCACGGCGGTTTCCGCATGGAGATCGCGGTAAAAGGCGACCTTTATATTGACGATCACCACACCGTGGAAGATACCGGCCTGGCGCTGGGTGAAGCCCTGAAGCTGGCGCTCGGCGACAAGCGCGGCATCAACCGTTTCGGCTTCGTCCTGCCGATGGACGAGTGCCTGGCGCGCTGCGCCATGGACATCTCGGGTCGTCCGCACCTGGAATACAAAGCTGATTTCACCTACCAGCGCGTCGGCGATCTCAGCACCGAAATGGTGGAGCACTTCTTCCGTTCCCTGTCCTACACCATGGGACTGACGCTGCACCTGAAAACCAAAGGCAAAAACGATCACCACCGCGTGGAGAGCCTGTTTAAAGCCTTTGGCCGTACGCTTCGCCAGGCGATCCGCGTGGAAGGCGATGCCCTGCCCTCGTCGAAAGGAGTGCTGTGATGAACGTGGTGATTCTGGATACCGGATGCGCCAACCTCAACTCCGTGAAATCGGCCATCGCGCGCCACGGCTATGAGCCGGTGGTGAGCCGCGATCCGGACATTGTATTGCGCGCTGACAAGCTTTTCCTGCCGGGCGTTGGCACCGCACAGGCGGCGATGGACCAGATTCGCGAACGCGATTTGGTCGATTTGATCAAAGCCTGTACCCAGCCGGTGCTGGGGATTTGCCTGGGCATGCAGCTTTTTGGCCGCCGCAGCGAAGAGAGCAACGGCGTTGACCTGCTGGGCATTATCGACGAAGACGTACCGAAAATGACCGACCACGGCCTGCCTCTGCCTCATATGGGCTGGAACCGAGTTTACGCCAAAGCGGGTGACCGGCTGTTTCGCGGCATCGAAGACGGCGCGTACTTTTACTTCGTGCACAGTTACGCTATGCCGGTGAACGTCAATACCATCGCCCAGTGCACTTACGGCGAGGCGTTTACCGCGGCGGTTCAGAAAGAAAATTTCTTCGGCGTACAGTTCCACCCGGAACGCTCAGGCGCCGCGGGCGCGCAGCTGCTGAAAAACTTCCTGGAGATGTGATGATTATTCCCGCTTTAGATTTAATTGACGGCACGGTTGTCCGTCTCCACCAGGGCGATTACGGCCAGCAGCGCGACTACGGAAAGGACCCGCTACCGCGCCTGCAGGATTATGCCGCCCAGGGTGCACAGGTGCTGCATCTGGTGGATTTAACGGGCGCGAAAGATCCGGCGAAGCGCCAGATCCCGCTGCTGAAAAAACTGGTTGCTGGTGTGGACGTGTCCGTGCAGGTTGGCGGCGGCGTACGCACCGAAGACGATGTGGCGGCTCTGCTGGATGCGGGTGTGGCGCGCGTGGTGGTCGGTTCAACCGCCGTGAAAGAGCCTGAGACGGTGAAGGGCTGGTTCCGCCGCTTTGGCGCCGACGCCCTGGTACTGGCGCTGGACGTGCGCATTGACGAGCAGGGTAATAAGCAGGTGGCGGTCAGCGGCTGGCAGGAAAATTCCGGCGTGACGCTGGAAGCGCTGGTCGAGACGTATCTCCCTGTGGGCCTGAAGCACGTGCTGTGCACGGACATCTCGCGCGACGGCACGCTGGCGGGTTCCAACGTTTCTTTATATGAAGAAGTTTGCGCCCGTTATCCGCAGGTGGCATTCCAGTCATCTGGCGGCATCGGTGACTTAGCCGATATCGCCGCGCTGCGCGGAACGGGGGTACAGGGCGTGATTGTGGGCCGGGCCCTGCTGGAAGGTAAATTTACGGTGACGGAGGCGATTCAATGCTGGCAAAACGGATAATTCCTTGTCTTGACGTGCGCGATGGTCAGGTTGTGAAAGGCGTGCAGTTCCGCAACCACGAGATCATTGGCGATATCGTCCCGCTGGCAAAACGCTATGCCGACGAAGGCGCTGACGAACTGGTCTTCTATGATATCACCGCCTCCAGCGATGGCCGCGTGGTCGATAAAAGCTGGGTCGCCCGCGTGGCGGAAGTGATTGATATTCCGTTCTGCGTGGCGGGCGGGATTAAGTCTGCTGATGACGCCGCCAAAATTCTCTCTTTTGGCGCCGACAAGATTTCCATCAACTCCCCTGCTCTGGCCGAGCCGGAACTGATTACCCGCCTGGCCGATCGCTTTGGCGTGCAGTGCATAGTGGTAGGGATTGATACCTGGTTCGACGCCGCGACCGGCAAATATCACGTAAACCAATATACTGGCGATGAAAGCCGGACGCGCGTGACGCAGTGGGAAACGCTCGACTGGGTGCAGGAAGTGCAGAAGCGCGGCGCAGGTGAGATCGTGCTGAACATGATGAACCAGGACGGCGTGCGTAACGGTTACGATCTCGAGCAGCTGAAGAAAGTTCGCGCGGTGTGCCACGTTCCGCTGATTGCCTCCGGCGGCGCGGGCACCATGGAACACTTCCTGGAAGCCTTCCGCGATGCGAACGTGGACGGCGCGCTGGCCGCGTCCGTGTTCCACAAACAGATTATCAATATTGGCGAGTTAAAAACGTACCTGGCCGACCAGGGCGTGGAGATCAGGGTATGTTAACAGAGCAACAACAGGCGCAACTGGACTGGGAAAAAACTGACGGATTATTGCCGGTGGTTGTACAGCATGCCGTCTCAGGCGAAGTTCTGATGCTGGGGTATATGAACCAGGACGCGCTGGCAAAAACGACCGACAGCGGCAAAGTGACGTTTTTCTCGCGCACCAAGCAGCGCCTGTGGACCAAAGGGGAAACCTCGGGGCACTTCCTGAACGTGGTCAGCATGACGCCAGACTGCGATAACGACACCCTGCTGGTGCTGGTGAACCCAATCGGCCCAACCTGCCATAAAGGCACCAGCAGCTGCTTCGGCGAGGCGAGTCACCAGTGGCTGTTCCTGTATCAGCTTGAGCAACTCCTGGCGGAGCGTAAATCTGCGGATCCTGAGAGCTCCTATACCGCGAAGCTGTATGCCAGCGGGACTAAGCGTATTGCGCAGAAGGTGGGTGAAGAAGGCGTTGAGACGGCGCTGGCCGCGACCGTACACGACCGGGAAGAGTTGACGAATGAAGCGTCGGATTTGATGTATCACCTGCTGGTGCTGCTGCAGGATCAGGAACTGGATTTGACGGCGGTGATTGAGAATCTACGAAAGCGTCATAAATAAAAAAACCGGGGATTTTCCCCGGTTTTTTTTAATCTGCAAATCAGGCTTTTGGCTTATAGTTGCGTAATGCGTTACGCCCTAATACCACACCGGAACCAATCATTCCGCCCAGCAGCACGGCAAGAATCAGCACAATGGCTTTTTTCGGGCTATCGCGACGAACGGGCAGATCCGGCTTCATGACGTAACGGTAGACGTGTATTGTGTCCGGCTTAACGTTCAGGTTTTGGATGTCCAGCAGGTTTTGCCTGGTCTGATAGTATGCAGCAGAAAAGACCAGGGGACGAGAGGCTTCGTTTTCAATCATCGATTTCAGCCCTACGCTTCCCAGGAGGAACATAGTTTCCTGGGTCACATCCTGAGTTTGTTGAATCTGTGGCGAGGAGATTTTCGCCGCCTCAGCGTTTTTCAGCGCTTCGGTAATTTGTTTAATACGCAGGTCTTTCTGCTCCTGAGCGACCTTCTCCTGGTTTACCAGAGAATCGTTCAGGGTTTTAATCTGCTCTTTGATGCTGTTTTGCAGGTCAACCGTGAGCTCTTTGGAAGTTTGCTCATCAACCTGCTGGATATATTGCGCAAGCTGCTTCTGCGCCGCTTCTGCGGAAGTACTGGTATAGGAAACACTCAACGGGAGCGATTCCCCTTTAACAGCAGGCTCGATTGTCAGTTTTTCAGGTTCGTCCTGATTTTCCAGTGCCTGTGCCAATGCAGAGAAGGAAGAATTGAAACGACCAATAGCGCGTGTTTGAACATCAAGCATTGAGGGTGCAGCACTACCGTAGAGGATATTCAACGCATTAGAATATGTTGCAATTTGAGCGACATCAGGTTGCGCAATAATTGCGCTTGAGGTCCACTTTTCTTTCGCGAAAGTAAGATAACCGACAGCAAGTGCAATAAAAACAACAACAAACGTTGCTATCATCCACTTCCCACGCCACAGCTGCAGCACTAAATCAAGTAAATCAATTTGCTCAGGGTCATTGCTTCGGATGACCTGGCTATTGTTGTTGTGCGTCATACATTCCCTAACAGATGAAAAAGGGCAAACATAATTGTGTTTTCATAGTTTATCTATTGCTGGGGATTTTTCTATAAGAATCCGATGAGTTATATCGGAAAGATGCGTTATGTAACTCGCCCCCTTCGCGCTATCATAGTCACCATGTGATGCGTTATCGCATCTGTAAGCGTTGGGTATTTGAGGAAAGATATGAAATTTCTGGTAACGGGTGCAGCGGGTTTTATCGGTTCGAATGTCAGCAAACGCCTCATTGAGGGCGGTCATGAGGTTGTCGGTATTGATAACCTGAACGACTATTACGATGTTAATTTAAAGCTGGCACGTCTGGAACGGCTACAATCTGAGCGATTCACCTTCCACAAGATGGAATTAGCTGACCGGGAAGGTATGGCTGCGCTTTTCGCTGGCGAGAAGTTCGATCGCGTTATTCACCTGGCCGCACAGGCAGGCGTACGCTACTCCCTGGAAAACCCGCATGCGTACGCCGATGCCAACCTTATTGGCCACCTCAACGTGCTGGAAGGCTGCCGCCATAACCACGTTCAGCATTTGCTGTATGCCTCATCCAGCTCCGTATATGGCCTCAACCGTAAGATGCCCTTCTCCACTGACGATACCGTAGATCACCCGGTTTCACTCTATGCCGCGACCAAAAAAGCCAATGAGCTGATGTCGCACACCTATTCGCATCTCTACAACCTGCCGACCACCGGACTGCGCTTCTTTACCGTATACGGTCCGTGGGGACGCCCGGACATGGCGCTGTTTAAGTTTACTAAGGCGATGATTGAAGGCAAAAGCATCGATGTCTATAACTACGGCAAGATGAAACGCGATTTCACCTACATCGATGATATCGCTGAAGCAATTATCCGCCTGCAGGATGTTATTCCCCATCCTGACGCAAACTGGACCGTCGAGACTGGCTCACCGGCAACCAGTTCAGCACCTTACCGCGTTTACAACATCGGTAACAGTTCGCCAGTAGAACTGATGGACTACATCACCGCGCTGGAAGAGGCGCTGGGTAAGAAAGCCGAGAAAAATATGTTGCCACTCCAGCCGGGCGACGTCCTGGAAACCAGCGCCGACACGAAAGCGCTCTATGACGTGATCGGTTTCAAACCGCAAACCTCGGTTAAAGACGGCGTGAAGAACTTCGTTGACTGGTACCGCGAGTTTTACAAGGTCTGAAAATAAAAAACCCGGCAAATCAGCCGGGTTTTTTATTTTAACGTAAGAGAATTAGTCGCTACCGAACAGATCGCGGGTATAGACTTTGTCAGCGACGTCAGCCAGCTCTTCGGCCATGCGGTTCGAGATGATGACATCCGCTTCCTTCTTAAAAGCATCCAGATCGCGGATCACGCGGGAATTGAAGAACTGATCTTCCTGCATGGCCGGTTCATAAATAATAACCTCAACGCCTTTCGCCTTGATGCGCTTCATGATCCCCTGAATGGAAGAGGCGCGGAAGTTATCGGAACCGCTCTTCATGATCAGACGGTACACGCCGACCACTTTCGGCTGGCGCGCAAGAATAGAATCGGAGATGAAATCTTTACGCGTACGGTTAGCGTCAACAATCGCCGATATCAGGTTATTCGGCACAGCCTGGTAGTTTGCCAGCAGCTGCTTGGTATCTTTTGGCAGGCAATAGCCACCGTAGCCAAATGACGGGTTGTTGTAGTGGTTACCAATACGCGGGTCGAGGCAAACCCCTTCAATAATCTGGCGGGTATTCAATCCAAGACTTTCTGCGTAGCTGTCGAGCTCATTGAAGTACGCGACTCGCATTGCCAGATAGGTATTCGCGAAAAGCTTAATCGCCTCTGCTTCGGTGGAGTCTGTGAACAGCACCGGAATATCTTTCTTCACCGCGCCTTCCTGAAGCAGCGCAGCGAAACGTTCAGCGCGCTCAGAGCGTTCACCAATAACGATGCGGGAAGGATGCAGGTTATCATAAAGCGCTCTCCCCTCACGCAGGAACTCAGGCGAGAAGAAAATATTATCGATACCAAACTTTTCTTTGATGGATTTGGTAAAGCCGACAGGAATGGTTGATTTAATAACCATCACCGCATCAGGATTGACCGCAATAACATCTTTGATAACCGCTTCTACGGTTGAGGTGTTGAAGTAATTGGTTTTTGGATCGTAGTCAGTAGGCGTCGCAATGATGACGTAATCCGCATCGCGGTATGCATCTTCTTTATCTGTCGTGGCGCGGAAATTCAGCGGTTTGTTGCTGAGATAGTCCTGGATTTCTTTGTCGACAATCGGCGATTTCTTCTGATTGAGCATATCCACTTTGGCCTGCACGATATCCAGCGCAACCACTTCATGGTTCTGAGCAATCAGAATGCCGTTAGAAAGACCGACATACCCTGTTCCGGAAATTGTTATTTTCATTCGCTAATGACTTCTTTTAGTTAACTGTACTGATGGCCGGCAGACCATCGCGATAAACATAACTGATGGGCTTTGTACCTCCTGGCAAACAGCACTGTCAAGGCAAACCAGGAGTAATCACAACGAGGGGGATGAGATTCAGACTACTTCGAATAATGCGCGGCATTTTTTGCATAAAAAAACCCGGAGACAGGCTCCGGGTTTGATGAAAGCGAGTAAGTTAACTTATTCCATCCATTCGGTGTGGAACACGCCTTCTTTATCCGTGCGCTTGTAAGTATGCGCGCCGAAATAGTCACGCTGTGCCTGAATCAGGTTGGCAGGCAGAACGGCAGCGCGGTAGCTATCGTAATACGCCACCGCAGCCGAGAAGGTTGGAACCGGGATACCGTTCTGTACAGCGTAGGCAACCACGTCACGCAGCGCCTGCTGGTACTCGTCTGCAATCTTCTTAAAGTACGGTGCCAGCAGAAGGTTAGCGATACCTGCGTTTTCAGCATAGGCATCGGTGATTTTCTGCAGGAACTGCGCACGAATGATGCAACCCGCGCGGAAGATCTTCGCGATCTCGCCGTAGTTCAGGTCCCAGTTGTTCTCGTCTGACGCCGCACGCAGCTGTGAGAAGCCCTGCGCGTAGGAGACGATTTTACCCAGGTACAGGGCGCGACGAACTTTCTCGACGAACTCAGCTTTGTCACCGGCTGGTTTAGCCTGTGGGCCTGACAGCACTTTAGAAGCCGCAACGCGCTGCTCTTTCAGAGAAGAGATATAACGCGCAAAGACGGATTCGGTGATCAGAGACAGCGGCTCGCCCAGATCCAGAGAGCTCTGGCTGGTCCATTTACCGGTACCTTTGTTCGCTGCTTCATCCAGGATCACATCAACCAGGTATTTTCCTTCTTCATCTTTCTTCGTGAAGATATCTTTGGTGATGTCGATCAGGTAGCTGTTCAGCTCGCCTTTATTCCACTCGGTAAAGGTTTCAGCCAGCTCTTCGTTAGAGAGATTCAGGCCGCCTTTCAGCAGGGAGTATGCTTCTGCAATCAGCTGCATATCGCCGTATTCGATGCCGTTGTGCACCATTTTGACATAGTGACCCGCACCGTCCGGACCGATATAGGTCACACAAGGCTCGCCATCTTCAGCAACGGCTGCAATCTTAGTCAGAATTGGCGCAACCAGCTCGTACGCTTCTTTCTGGCCGCCAGGCATAATAGATGGACCTTTCAGCGCGCCCTCTTCACCACCGGAAACACCGGTACCGATGAAGTTGAAGCCTTCAGCGGACAATTCACGGTTACGACGAATGGTGTCCTGGAAGAAGGTGTTACCGCCATCAATGATGATGTCGCCTTTTTCGAGGTAAGGCTTCAGGGAGTCGATAGCTGCATCGGTACCTGCGCCCGCTTTCACCATTAGCAGGATTCGACGAGGCGTTTCCAGAGACTCAACAAATTCTTTTACCGTATAGAAAGGAACGAGTTTCTTGCCTGGGTTTTCGGCAATCACTTCTTCAGTCTTATCACGGGAGCGGTTGAAAACGGAGACGGTATAACCACGGCTTTCGATGTTGAGCGCCAGGTTGCGCCCCATCACTGCCATACCGACAACGCCGATCTGTTGCTTGGACATTACATACTCCTGTCAGGTGTGGTCACTGTCGGGTAACCCCGACAGATATAATTTGCAAGAATCTTAACTCATAAATCAGGGACAGAGGTAGGCATTTGTGGCCTTGATCACGCCAGACGACACAAAACGGGATATATTAAATCCCTACAAAGCATGTAAGTATATTTTATTTATAAATGAACAAAATCGCAGCAGATAACAAATTCTATTATTTATTATGTTTTTTATTGATTGCTTTTTGATAAAGTTCAACCGTTTTATTATACATTGCATTGAATGAGAAGTTTTCAAGGAAAAATTCATTTCCTGACTTGCCTAATTCAACACGTAAAGCACTATCACTAATTAAGTCAGCGAGTCTGTTTTTAATGGCATCAATATCTGCACGAGGAACGAGATATCCCGTTTTGCCATCAATGACAGATTCAGAAACGCCACCAACGTCTGATGCTAAAACAGGCAAGCCTGCACGCATAGCCTCGAGAATACTGATAGGGAAACCTTCCCAGTTAGAAATTAACAGGAAAATATCACTGTCTGCCAGCAAGGCATCAACGTCTAAACGTTCGCCTGTAAACAGTACATTCTCGCTAATTCCAAGATCCTGTGAAAGCTGTTTCATCTCATCTAACCTGGGGCCTTTTCCTACCAGCGTCAACGCCCAGTTTCTTGTTTCTAATCGACTCAACGCTTTCAATAAGCTTTCATGATCTTTTTGTTCTGAAAAACGAGCTACCGAAATTAACTTCACTACGTCATGAGTATGGTAAACATGAGGAGCAGCACTTTTTAACGGTACGCCATTATGGATCACCGTTTGCTGACTGGCAGACGCAACGTTATGTTCTATTGCAAGTTGTTTATCTTGCGCAGAGACTGTGATTATTTCATCGGTAATTTTACTGAATAATCGTTCAATAACAATGTACAAGCGACGTTTCTTATCATGAACACCATTTGCGAATGACCAACCGTGTACGGTGAAAACAACAGGAATTTTCAGGAAAAGAGCTGCCAATCTTCCTACAATTCCAGCTTTAGAAGAATGAAGTGCAATAACATCCGGAGAAAATTCTTTTATAATTTTGCGTATAATTAAAGCGCATTTAATATCTTTATAAGGCGATATTTCCCTTACCAGCTCAGGGATAATATGAACTTTCACATTTAATACGCGAACTTCATCAACCAGAGCGCCTTGCTCTCCAACGATTAACTCAACTTGATGACCATCCTTTACTAAACCAGATGTCATATCACGCAAATGAGTCTGAGCCCCACCGATTTCATTCGCGCGTGTAATTATATAAAGAATTTTCATAGTTTTTGAAACAGTCCGATAAGTATATCGTTACTAACGCTCATTAACTTGCAACGAGACAGCTACACCTGGTATTAATGTCTTTTGAATGGTCCAAATCTTCCAGAAAGACCATCAGAAATACCGTAAAAGATCATCATCAACGTTTTCTTTTTTTCTTTATTAAGAATTAAAGATATTGCAGCACGAGCAAAATTAAGGAAAACCTCACGAACTTTATAACCCACTGGAATATATGACTTTCTGATCATAAAGAAGCTATTTCTGACCAAAAAGTAACGTCGCATCGGGCTATGAACAGATATTTTACGTCCTAACAGATTCAGCCTTGAATCACCAATCGTGTGAGCCATTGACGCCTGATTAGTCATTGCAACGCGATACCCTAATTTTTTAGCACGCAGGGCCCACTCCACATCAATATAATCCACGAACAATGCTTCTTCCATTTTACCAACTTTCTCGTAAACTTCAGAAGAAAAGAAAGAGCCAGATGCAATAACGTAGGTGACATCTGTTATTTCCTCTATTGGCGTTCGTTTGATAAATGGACCGATGTAGTTTGTGCCCCAATAAAATTCGTTTGTGTGCGGATCATAAAAAGAAGGCCCCAGGATACCAACGTTATTCTGGGTGTACATCTTACTCATGGCGCTGATGAAATTAGCACCTAATACACTGTCTTGATCAAGAAGTAATAAATATTCGGCACCGCGAGATATAGCATTTTCGATACCAATGTTTTGCGCGCAAGAGAGCCCTCGATTAGTATCTAATTTAATCAGATCATATTTAAACTGCTGGCAAAGATCTTCAATGTCAGCTACATTCTTTGAACCATTATCAACTACTACACAGTGATCTAATTGCTGTTGAAGAGATTCAAGTTGCGCCTTAAAACAATCAAGGTCTGGATTATATGTAACAGTGACCGAGCTAATCAATTAAAACTCCTTAAATAAAATCTTTTACCATTGCTTATACTTAACCAGCATACTTCCCGTATCTTTTCAGAATGCCATCTTTCCATCCGCGGAATATATATTTTATATATGTAAGTTTTTTATCCACACAGGCGACAAACATTAAAGTACGAATTGTAGAGAAAATGACCTCTCTAAATTTATAACCAACAGGTACATATGATAATCTCATCATATAAATAGAATTTCTTGCAAGATAATAGCGTCTTAACGGACTATGTATACTAACCTCTCTTCCCAGAAAAACCTTTCGAGCATCTCCAATTGTATGACTCATTTGGGCATTTGGTACAGCATAAAAAGAATACCCCTCTTTTGCGGCCCTCAAACACCACTCAACATCAATATAATCTATAAATAATTCATCTCGCATTAGACCCACATCTTTTAATGTTTGAACAGGTACCAACATACCGGAATTAATAAGGAAAGAAACTTTAAGTGGGTCGCTGGACTCTGGATGAATACTCCTGATACGGCATCCCTGAATCAACGAAAACGGTGTTTTTGTTCCCGTTCTTGGATCATAAAATACAGGCCCAACGGCACCAACTTTATTGCCTTTTGATTTGAGATTAAGTAAGCCTTGAGTAAGGGAAGTAATAAACTCATCAGTCGGTTCTGAATCTTGATCAAAAAAGAGCACTGCATCTGAGTCAGAATTCACGATTTTTCGAAGTAAAATATTTTGTGCTCCAGCTAATCCTATATTTTCCTCGAGAAAAATAAAATCATGCTCAGGCAAATACGTACTCATTAAAGTTTGTGCATTATCACTCGCATTATCGATTAAAAAAATTTTTAATTTAAGTTTTGAGGATTTTAAACGCTCAATAAGTCTGGCGAGTATCTGAACATCAGGATTAAACGTTACTATTAACGCTGCTATTTCTAACATTTTTCTTTCCATACATCATAAGAGAACCAACAAAGGCTAGCAAGATCCAATTCGATAACCAAGTCATGTATTGATCATCAAAAAGCTGCATTAAAATCGCGTAAAGGACTATCGGGTAAATCACATAATAAGCCCGGAGGTTTTTATACTTCCATGTATAAACACGACCGGAGAGGAAACCAAATATTGCTGGGAAAAAAATTGAAAAATAACCAAAATCAAGAAAATAAGGACGTAGATATGTATATATATTTGTTGGGAATGGAACATTTACCCAATCTTGCAAAATACTAGCAATTTTGAACGGATGAAGAAAGCTCAACCATAAATATATATTTCTAAATGAATAATATCCAAATTCTTGAGAAGAAGAGTCATTCAATTGTGAAAATGCCAACACACCACCAGAAACATAATTATATAGATAATAAAATATCAGTTCTAAAGGTGCGTCTGGATAACGTATGCTCATACCAGCAAGGAAACATAGTATAAACCCCACGCCAAAAATCATAACTTTCGACAACTTAAGTCTTTTTGGTGTCAAAATGAGTATCGTTGATAGGTATAGCAGTACTAGAACTTTAGCACCAAGCAGTAAAAGCATTGGTACTGAAAGTACAAAACTCATTAGAAATAATTTTCGATGACCAATAAGTAAAAAACATGATGAAAAAAGTGAGAGTAAAGCTAATCGACCTAAAAGGCCAAAATTAGCACCATCATCCGCAACGAGATAATCACGAAAAGCAGAAATATTCCATAGTGTGCTAATATTAAACTTAACCAGGATAACTGCGTAAAACGAAATTATGAACACAAAAGGTATAATATTTTGCCAAATACGTTGCCGTCCACCATCAATTTTACCCATAATTTTTAGTGAAGTTGTTTCTCCACCAATAATAGCTGCAAGAAAGAAAGCTAAGTTAGCAAAAAGTATGAAATAAACCTTCGGTAAATATTCTTCTTCTGAAAAAGACAATGCCAGAACGGAAGATAGAAGCCATAGTAGCGCATGCACGACTGCGGGATGAATCCACTCAAGCTTGAGATAAAAACATAGCATCAGACCACATGTATAAACTATAATCATCGAGATTATAACATCCATTTCAGCCACCTGCTTTCATACGAATTCCAACTTTCTCAACATAAAATAAGATTAAAAAATCAACAAAAGATCTTATTAAAAATGCTGCTGCAGCCCCAAAGATCGAATAGGTAGTAGTCAAATAATATAAAATCAGCAGATAAGGGAAAAACTCAACAATATGAACAATCCCCGTCCATTTTGCATGTCCTGCGGACTGTATCTTTGCAAAGCAGATCTGCGCCACTGAATTAAAGACAAAACCAACCAATAAAATCCGAAATATTTGTGCTGCATCTCCCATATATTCTTTACCTAACCATAATCCTAAAATATCGCTGGAAAAGATAAAAAAAGGAGTAGCAAGAATTATCGAAAAAAAGAACACCGACCACAACGTGCGACTATAGACTGAATGGGAGTCTTTAGATTTCGAATAACTCAATTTTGGAAATAATGCTCTAGCGACAGCACCGGGGAACAATGCTAATCTAGCGACCATATCTGATGGCCCAGAATAATGAGCTACAATACTTGCACCTGAAAAATGAGAAACGGCAAATCGGTCAACAAACCCCATGAGTGGACCAATTATATTACTTAAGGTAACCCATCCACCGAAACTCATCAGTTCTGAAAAAATATCCTTCCGAAAAATCCGTCGAAATTCTTTAAGGTGGCTTGCACACACTTTCCAACTTATCAGTGCCACAATCCATCTTCCTGCCACTAATCCACATACAGCAGAGGTTAGTGTCGGAGAATAAAGTACTGCAAAAAGAGGGAGTAAGATAATAAATGGGCTTGTTGTGACTTGCTGGATATTAAGACTTGAGAATTTCTCGACACCCTCAAGATAAGCTCTCCAAACTTGAGTAAGCAACAAAGCCGGCACACATAAAACTAACAAACGTAGCGCTAGCGTCAATTCATTGAAAAGATCTGGGGATACATTTAAAAAGTGTGCTAACGAAGGAGCAAAAAAATATGCAAGCAGAACGATAATAATACTAAGCCCGGTCACAGCATAAAGTGATGTTCCAAGAATAGCATTCACTCTTTTTTCATCGTTTCTATGTGTAGAAACAAATCGTATTACAGCTCTTGATAGACCGCCATCAAAAACACTCGCATAGCCCATAAGGGCATATGCGATAGTAAAAAGACCAAAGCGTTCCACTCCGAGTAATCGAGCTAAAATCCCCATAACGGGGATAGCCATTAACAATGGGAGCGCAAGTCCAAATATATTCCAACTGCTGTTCTTAATTAAACTCATATAATTTTACTTTTAATCAAAAAACTCATCAGTGGAGCATCTTTATCCTTTTTAGATAAAATCACATTGTCTTCTTTAGGCCAATTTATACCAATGTCTTCATCATTCCAGAGTATCGAGCCCTCGGCTTCTGGATGATAATAATCCGTTGTTTTATATAAAAATTCAGTATTATCCTCTAAAGTCAGAAAACCATGAGCGAATCCCTCAGGGATCCACAATTGACGTTTATTCTCAGCAGATAAAATAACACCAACCCATTTCCCAAAAGTCGGAGAATTCTTACGAATATCGACTGCGACATCAAAGACAGCTCCTGCGACACAGCGGACCAATTTTCCTTGTGCGTAGGGTTCTTTCTGGTAATGCAAACCACGAAGCACACCTTTAGATGATTTTGAGTGGTTATCTTGAACAAAATCTATTTGTTGCCCTACCGCATCTTCAAACTTTTTTTGATTGAAACTCTCCATGAAAAAACCACGCTCATCACCAAATACTGTGGGTTCAAAGATTAATACCTCTGGGATTTCTGTTTTAATAAAATTCATCAGTTAATAACCTTTAATCATTTTCAGTAAATATTGTCCGTATTGGTTTTTTGACAACGGAGCAGCGAGTTTTTTAACCTGCTCATCATCAATAAATCCTTTGCGGTAAGCAATTTCTTCAGGACAAGCAACTTTCAGCCCCTGGCGCTCTTCAATAGTTGCAATGAAGTTACTCGCTTCAATCAGGCTCTGGTGAGTCCCTGTATCAAGCCAGGCAAAGCCACGGCCCATCATAGCCACGGAAAGCTTTCCTTGCTCCATGTAAATACGGTTAATATCCGTGATTTCCAGTTCACCACGTGCTGACGGTTTTAAATTCTTCGCCATCTCAACGACACTGTTATCGTAGAAATAGAGTCCCGTCACTGCATAATTACTCTTCGGTTCCAGCGGTTTTTCTTCGAGGCTGATGGCGGTACCATTTTTATCAAACTCGACAACACCGTAACGCTCAGGATCGTTCACGTGATAGGCAAAAACCGTTGCACCATTTTCTTTATTAACCGCTGCATCCATCAATTTAGGAAGGTCGTGACCATAGAAAATGTTATCCCCCAACACCAGGGCGCAATCATCGTTACCAATGAATTCTTCGCCAATAATGAAAGCCTGCGCCAGACCATCCGGGCTTGGCTGGACTTTATATTGCAGATTCAGCCCCCACTGGCTTCCATCACCCAGAAGCTGTTCAAAACGCGGTGTATCCTGCGGAGTACTAATAATTAAAATATCTCGAATACCAGCCAGCATCAGCGTTGAAAGCGGATAGTAAATCATCGGCTTATCATAAATAGGCAATAATTGTTTACTAACAGCCATTGTTACTGGATACAGACGAGTACCAGAGCCACCCGCCAGAATAATACCTTTACGCGTTTTCATTTCATCATCTCTATAGTCATAAGATGCCCACTCCCAGGCATCCCGATCATTATTAAATCGCTGTCGCTGTAAACCACTCAGTCAGCATACGCTTAACCCCCGCGTCCCACTGAGGCAGTACGAGGTTGAAATTCTGCTGGAACTTTAACGTATTGAGGCGCGAGTTTGCCGGACGTTTTGCAGGCGTTGGGTACGCACTGGTCGGCACGCCATGAAGCTGCTGTAATGCCAGTTCAATTCCGGCTTTGCGCGCTTCATCAAATACCAGAGAGGCATAGTCGTACCAGGTTGTTGTACCACTGGCAACCAGATGATAAGTTCCCGCCACTTCAGGTTTATTCAGGGCAACCCGAATAGCATGAGCCGTACAGTCTGCTAATAATTCAGCACCCGTAGGGGCCCCGAATTGGTCGTTAATAACAGACAGCTCAGAGCGCTCTTTTGCCAGTCGCAGCATGGTACGCGCAAAATTATTCCCTTTACCGGCATAAACCCAGCTAGTCCGGAAGATCAAATGGCGTGAGCAATTTTCACTTAAGGCTTTTTCACCAGCAAGTTTGGTCTCGCCATACACATTAAGCGGCGCTGTGGCGTCCGTCTCAAGCCACGGCGTATCGCCATTACCCGGGAATACGTAATCAGTAGAGTAGTGAACAACCCAGGCCCCCAATTTTTGGGCCTCTTTGGCAATCGCCTCGACACTCGTGGCATTCAGCAGCTGAGCAAATTCAGGTTCTGACTCGGCCTTATCGACGGCGGTATGCGCAGCCGCGTTGACGATGACATCAGGCTTAATGCGGCGCACCGTTTCTGCAATGCCTTCAGGGTTGCTGAAATCACCGCAATACTCCTGCGAATGGACGTCAACCGCAATCAAATTGCCCAGCGGTGCCAGAGCACGCTGTAGCTCCCAACCCACCTGACCGGTTTTACCGAACAGAAGAATATTCATCAGGCGCGATCTCCATAGTTTTCTTCAATCCAGGACTTGTAGCTGCCGCTTTTCACGTTCTCTACCCATTTTGTGTTCGCCAGGTACCATTCTACGGTTTTACGAATGCCACTTTCGAAAGTTTCCTGAGGCTTCCAGCCCAACTCCTGACCAATTTTCTCTGCATCAATCGCGTAGCGGCGATCGTGACCCGGGCGGTCAGCCACATACGTTATCTGGTCACGATAGGAACCTTCCTTCGGCACGATTTCATCCAGCAATGAGCAGATGGTATTTACCACATCAAGATTCTGCTTCTCATTGTGGCCGCCGATGTTATAGGTTTCGCCAATCTTGCCCTGGGTTACCACGGTGTATAACGCACGGGCGTGATCTTCTACGTACAGCCAGTCGCGGATTTGGTCTCCTTTACCGTAAACAGGCAGGGCTTTACCCTCCAACGCATTGAGAATGACCAGCGGGATAAGTTTTTCCGGGAAGTGATATGGACCGTAATTGTTAGAACAGTTAGTCACAATGGTAGGGAAACCATAGGTACGCAGCCAGGCACGGACCAAATGATCGCTGGATGCTTTAGAAGCAGAATAGGGACTGCTTGGGGCATAGGCCGTTTTTTCAGTAAACAGCGGCAGTTCAGCTCCCTTGGCCATTTCATCCGGATGCGGAAGATCGCCATAGACTTCATCTGTTGAGATATGGTGGAAACGGAAAGACGCTTTTTTATCAGCATCTAACGCTGACCAGTATTGGCGGCTTGCTTCCAGCAGTACATAGGTACCAACAATGTTAGTCTCAATAAAGGCTGCCGGGCCGGTGATCGAGCGATCAACGTGGCTTTCGGCCGCCAGGTGCATCACCGCATCCGGCTGGTGCTCTGCAAAAATACGCGCCATGGCATTGCTGTCGCAGATATCGGCATGTTCAAAATGATAGCGTTCGCTGTGCGAAACTTCGGCCAGCGATTCAAGATTCCCAGCATAAGTCAGTTTATCGACGTTAATAACAGAATCTTGCGTATCATTAATAATGTGTCGTACCACCGCAGACCCAATAAAGCCTGCTCCACCAGTGACCAGAATTTTCACGTTTATTTCGCTCTTAATGTTATCAGAAACAATTAATTAGTTGCTGTCGCCCAGGTAACTATTGATAAGCTTCCAGGGCGGAGAAACTGACAATCTGCTATTTTAACTTACCTTTACATTCCAAAGTAAATCGCAGATACCGTCGGTTGGATTAAATGCTGCAGGTGCCTGTAAAAGTATCTCTCGCACGCGCTCGTAGTCGAACTGACAGCAGGCGTTGTCGAGGTCACGGAGAATAATGCTCATCTCACTCCACGGCAACATCACCTCGTTAGCAGTCCTGATACGCGGGTGCTGCGTAACGGATACATTGTCACCGATAAGCAACTCTTCATACAGTTTCTCACCAGGCCGCAGACCCGTTGTTTTTATCGCGATATCACCATAAGGGTTTTTATCATCGCGAACGGTAAGCCCTTGCAACGTAATCATGCGGTGCGCAAGGTCGATGATCTTGACGGGTTCCCCCATATCCAGAACAAAAACATCGCCGCCCGTGCCCATGGCTCCCGCCTGGATAACCAATTGAGCCGCTTCAGGAATAGTCATAAAGTAACGCGTGATATCTTCGTGAGTCAGCGTCACCGGTCCACCTGCAGCAATCTGTTTTTCAAATAACGGCACAACTGAGCCTGATGAGCCTAACACGTTGCCGAAACGAACCATACTGAAGCAGGTTTTACTGGATTCCTTCGCCAGCGCTTGCAGCACCAGCTCCGCCATGCGCTTGGTCGCCCCCATGGTGTTGGTAGGGCGAACGGCTTTATCAGTCGAAATCAAGACAAAGTTTTCAACACCGCAACTTGCCGCGGCCTGAGCGCAACTCAACGTACCAAAGATATTATTGCGCACGCCATCAAGTACGTTGAACTCGACAAGCGGTACATGCTTGTACGCCGCAGCATGATAAATTGTGTCGACGTTGAATGCTCTGATTAACCTTTCGAGATGCTCTTTATCCTGAACGTTTCCGAGGATTGGATAGATTTTAACTTTAAAATCCTGACCCAGATTCAGGTTACGCAGTTCGGAATCAATGGAATAGAGGGAGAATTCGGACAGTTCGAACAGAATAAGCTGGTTTGGCTTATTTTTAATTATCTGTCGGCATAGTTCAGACCCTATAGACCCCCCTGCCCCGGTAACCATCACTGTTTTCCCGTTGATATTACGGGATATCAGTTCCGGAATGGGTGAGACAGGATCGCGGCCCAGCAGGTCTGTAATAACGACTTTCCGCAAGGAATCAATACTTGCCTTCCCCTCCACCAGATCGACCATTCCCGGGATCGAGAGCACTTCGCACGGCAGACCTTCCAGGGTTTTAATGACTTCGTTTTTTCTGGCCCGGCTTGCGCTTGGCATGGCCAGCAGAATTTTCTTCGCTTCGTATTTCTCAACCAGCCAGGGCAGTTTTTCTGGTGCGAAGACGCTTACTCCGTGAATCACCTGACCTTGCAGGGCGCGATTATCGTCGACAAAAGCAACGGGGTAATATTCGTCCATCTGGCTCAGCGCAGGCAGTAATTGACGACCCGATGCACCTGCACCATAAATAACTACCCGAGTGCCCAGATTCAACCCACGATTCACCAACATCCTCATTCCAAGCCGTGATCCGGCAATAAGCAGCAGACCGAATGAGAAATAGATAAAAGGAATTGTTCTCGGCAAATAGAGGTTGGTATAGAACGCTGCGATAATAAGCAAAATGGACGATATGACCATCCCCATCGTTACTACTAATAATATCTTGGCAGTAATGTAACGGATTACGGCCCGATACAGCCCTAATTTAACAAATATTGCCAGAGTAACTAAAATTATTGAGAAAATAAAAAGCCAATGCTCCGTACTATATATCGGAGTCATTGAATCAATACGCACCCAAAATGCAAACCAAAAAGCGGATAAGAGCAGTATAACATCTATGAAGAGAGTAATAATTCGCTTAATTGGTCTGGGTAAAGATATTAAATAATTTAGCATACTAAAAACTGGTCGCCTCACTAAAGCTTGCATTCAGTTTATAAAATAGTACCAGCAGGACACACTGAGTAATCGTCTACTTTAGTATTATAACCGCCCACTGTCCCCGCCTGGAGAAACGCTGCTTTCCCAATCACAGCGCTGCCCGCAAGATGGACACCAACACCTAAATGAGCGAAATCACCAAGAATGGCATCGTGATCTATTGTCGAGTGGCTATTCACAATCGTCGCCAAACCTAATTTTGCGTTGGCACCCACTACAGCTCCCGCTAACACAACAGTTCCCTCAGCAAGGGTCGCCGATGGACTGACAAATGCAAAGGGATGTATAAGCGTTACAGGATGAATACCTAAGCCGAGCAGTTGCTGATAGAGCTGCTCTCTGACTTTATTGTTTCCGATGCCAATAGCGACATGACTGACCTTACCAATATGTAACTGTAGTTCGGAAATTTTTCCAATAATCAGCTGATTAATTTCCTGGCAGGCAGAGGTATTATCGTCGAGGAAAACGATATCCTTATATCCCAGCAGTCTCGCTGTCTCGTACAGCGTACGGCCATGACCACCCGCGCCCAAAATCAATAAGTCATGCATTGACGTTGCTCTCTTTGTCTTTAACTCCTGCACCATATTTCAGTGCAACAACGAGAAGCGGGAACCAGGCGATGAGCAGCCCCACAACACCATCAATTTTGCCTGAGGCAATAAAAAAGGCGAAGGGGAAAAGCCACAGCAGATTGACGGCAATTGCCAATGATGTCACCGGAACGTGGCTGCCATATTTTCTTGCTAGGATTTGGTAGCCATGGCTGGCATGTGCTTCATAGACCTTTTTACCTGCTACGAGCCTCCTCAATAGCGTTGTCGTGGCATCGACGATAAATATGCCCAGCAAGCATAATTCTGCAATAAAGAAGTGCGAGTCAACTTTCGCAATATGCAGGATCATCAGTCCGATTGTTATACCAAGAAAACCACTTCCGGCATCGCCCATGAAGATTTTCGCGACCGGGAAGTTCCAGACAAGAAAGCCAGCTCCGGCACCAATAAGGGCAAGCGTGAGAGGATAAAGAGAGCCTGGCGCGTCTGTATACGGGTTGATAGCCATCAATACCGCACTACATGCAGCAAAGGTGATGGCCTCCGAGCTAGCTAAGCCATTAATCCCATCCATAAAATTATATAAGTTAAGCATCCAGACCAGATAAACGCAGCCCAGAATCATACCAACCCAGGATAAGGAAACGTCATAACCAAACAGCGTAATGACAGGGAAAGAACCTAAGAAATAGATGCCGATTGCTGCCGCAAGGAAATGCATCAACAGACGCCAGCGTGCCGCGATATGGCCGTGATCGTCAAGGAAACCGATGATGGCAACAATCAATCCTGGAATAAATAAACCCAGGAAGCTATCCAGCGTCAGCGCGCGGCTGAAATAAAACCAGACTAACGCCGCCAGGAGCGTCAGAACGATAGCCACTCCGCCCCCTCGTGGGGTTGGTACCGAATGCGAACTTCGCTGGTTTGGACGGTCAATAACGTTATGCTTAATGGCATAACCACGTAGCCCCCAGGTCAGCGCGCATGATACTAAAAAAGCGAATATCACAATCCCAAAACTCATCATTATTTATTACCTTCGATATAATATTTCGCCGTTTTTTTCATCGTTTCAAAAAGGGTTATCGGGGGCGTCCAGTTTAAATGTTTCCGGGATTTAGAGGCATCGACTTCCAGATCGCCAAACAGCTGATCGTAAATACCTCGTTTACCAACTGAAGAAAGCAATAACCTGAAGATACCCGTTGGAAATGAGACCAGTTTCGCTTTAATGCCCATTCCTGAGGCAAAGGCATTAATCATATCTTCGGTTGAAGGACGTTCTGCATCGGCGAGTAAATAGAGTTGATTTTTGGATTTCTCATTTACCACGCATTCGCTGATGAAACTGACGACATTATCCAGAGACACCAGCGCTCGCTTGTTCCTGACATTTTTAAATGGCAACGGTAGGTTTTTAGAAACCAGTTTTAAAAGGCGCTGTATATTACCCGGTGCATTTTCACCACAAATCAATGCCGGGCGAACAATGGTGATCGCCATATCGCTTTCTGCAAATTGATTAAGCAGACTCTGCTCGGCTTCTCGCTTGGAAATGGCGTAATCAGAGGAGGGTTGTGGCTCCGAGGCCTCAGTAAATGGGATCCCTGAGGTGACATTACCGTTAACGCCGATTGAGCTTACAAAGATAAAATGTTTAACTCCGCTGGTCGCAGCATCGCTCGCTAATTTCATCGTTGCGTCGTGATTGACACGGCGAAATTCCGCTAAAGCGTCCTGAGCATCATCATTAAGGATATGCGCCCTTCCTGCGGTATGAATGACAGTGTCGCATCCTTGCAGGAGATTTAACCAGTTGGTATTGGCTGAGATATCACCCAGGTTGTAAATGCCCTGTTCAGGGTTCTCCTGCTTGCGCGTTGTTAATATCACCTCGTGTCCTGATGACTTCAACGCCTGGACTAAAGCAGTTCCAAGAAACCCGGTCCCGCCCGTCACCATTACTTTCATTGACATCCCCTATCGGCTCAATCTGATATTTACGCCCGCACGTAGTGCAGATTTGCGTGAGACTGTCTCGTTCACAACTGTTCGTTTAAAATTCAATTGTAAATGCCAGGCACGCTACCGCCCCTGGCTTAACAGCTACCAGTGCACTGAGCGATGTTTGATTAAATGATTTTGCTTGTCTGGTTACAGACAAAAACTGGCGTTAATTGTCGTCCTAAACGACCGCAGAAACAAGCACAAATCGCTACAAAGCTGCTGAGATTTGAATCAGATAACCCTATGTAATCATTAAAATTAATAACAAAAAACGGCAGTTATCATTTTGGTTATGTCTCAACACCAAAAATGATAACTGCCGTTTGTTCTGGACGCGGAAGGAATATCAGTCGTTAGCCAACAGCTTCTCAATCCGGTTTCTGAACTTCGCCCCTTCCTTCAGGTTGCGCAGCCCATAGTTTACAAACGCCTGCATGTATCCCAGCTTCTTACCGCAGTCGTAGCTGTCACCTGTCATCAGCATCGCGTCAACGGACTGTTTTTTCGCCAGTGCTGCAATTGCATCGGTCAACTGGATACGATCCCAGGCGCCTGGCTCAGTTTTTTCCAGCTCCGCCCAGATATCGGCATTCAGAACATAACGGCCAACCGCCATCAGATCCGAATCCAGCGTCTGCGGCTGATCGGGTTTTTCGATGAACTCAACGATGCGGCTCACCTGCCCTTCCGTCTCCAGCGCTTCTTTTGTCTGGATAACGGAGTACTCGGAGAGATCGCCCTTCATGCGTTTCGCCAGCACCTGACTACGGCCGGTTTCATTGAAACGCGCCACCATTGCCGCCAGGTTGTAACGCAGCGGATCGGCTGAAGCGGTATCGATAATAATGTCCGGAAGAACAACGATAAACGGATTGTCACCCACAACCGGACGGGCACACAGAATCGAGTGACCCAGACCCAGCGGCTGCGCCTGACGCACGTTCATAATGGTTACGCCTGGCGGACAGATAGACTGCACTTCTGCCAGTAGCTGGCGTTTGACGCGCTGCTCCAGCAGCGCTTCGAGTTCGTAAGAGGTGTCGAAGTGGTTCTCAACCGCATTCTTGGACGAATGGGTAACCAGGACGATTTCTTTGATCCCTGCAGCAACAATCTCGTCGACGATATATTGAATCATCGGTTTGTCGACGATCGGCAGCATCTCTTTAGGAATGGCTTTAGTGGCTGGCAGCATATGCATGCCCAGGCCTGCTACCGGAATGACTGCTTTCAAATTAATCATTATTTCTTCCACCTTAAAATGGTTGACGAATTATAGCTCTTAAACCTGTTTTCGCCAGCATGATTTGCCGTAATCCTCTGACAATGTTACGCCTTAGCCCCACAAATTTCTGTAGTTGTAATCTGAATAGATCACACTTCTGTGCCAGGAATAGTCTCAAAAAAGAAAGTTGTCGATTATCTGTGCGGAAGCGCAAAATTCAGCCTTTCCACATTCACTACCTGCTGATCCACCCGGTCAATATCCACCGAACTCTGCCCCTTCTCATTCACCGCTTTAATGTTCGCCAGCGACAGCAAGGTTTCGTCTTTGGCCATAAATTTACCCCGCACATCTTTACGCAGGTCGAAGTTGATCTTCAGCGCGGGGCCAATAGCTGCCTCCTGCATCACGTTGATATTACGTAAGAAAAGATGCTGCGGCTTATTGTGCAGCTCAAGCGTCGCCCGCTTCATCTCCACGTTGGTGATCGCTACAAAGGAGGTCGCATTACCGGATGAAATTTGAATTCCGCGCAGCTTATACGCAAGCTGGCGATTATCCAGGTGGATATTGTTAAGCTTGAAGTTCTGCGGGATGGACAAATAATCGCCTTTAATTACGCCATAGCCGATTAACATTCCGGCACTGTTGACCATGTCGACATTATCAATAATGAAATTATCACAGCCATAAATGGCGACCGTCGCATTGTCTATACCCGCCTTTTTACTGAAATCGGGGGTAATATTTTTGGCCTTTATATTGCGGATAACAAAGTGTTTCCCGTTCTCAACGTGCACCAGCTGGCGACAGTTGCTGCCGGTGATATTTGCCACCACGAAGTTCTTCACGGTTTGCTTTTCCGGGTAGTCGTTATCGTAGGTGCTGCCGGCGAGGCCGATGCCGATGCCCCAGTTGATCTTGCCGTTGGTGCAGTTGATGTTATCGATCACATGATCGGAGATCAGAATATTGCGGTCATTGATGGCAACGTTCCACTCGATCGCATCGCCCTGCAGATGGCTGAATTTGCTGTTGGTGATCCGGGCGCCATCAACCTGATTGTGAAAGCCCTGGCGCAGGATGGCGTAGTTAGCCTGGCTCACGCTGATGTTATCAATCACCAGATTGCGCATCACGCGAGGTTTCTTGCCGCCAATGTAAATCTGCGTCACCGGCCCAAATCCGCTCATTGCCAGCCCTTTGATCGCGCAGTCCGAGCCGCGAACATCGAGCGTGATGTTCTCCGTGCGCCCGCTGCCTTCACCGATCACTTTGCAGCCTTCCTGCAGCACAAAACGCCCACGTCCGTTGCCGGTCAACGCTCCGCGGATCAGCAGCGTTTTACCGTCGGGAATGAAAATGCCCGTATTGATGTTTTCGCAGGTAAGTCCGGCCGGGACAACGACGGTGTCACCGTCCTTAAACGCCTGCTTAAAAGCGGCGATCCAGTCGTTGTTATTGTACTGATTAATGGAGACCGTCTTTCCGCTTGCCGCCCGCGCCATGCGGGACGACAGCAGCGGCGAGGCCGCCAGAACAGACAGAGAAGAGACAAAGGTGCGTCGGGTAATCTTTTTCAGCATACAACCTCGGCGTTACAGCGTTTGCAGCAGGCTCGCTAACTGGCGATTGATTACCTGCTGGTTAAAATCGGTTTCAACTTTTTGTCGGGCATTCTGGAGCACAGGCTCCAGCGCCTGCTGGTCGATGTCGCTGAAGGCAGCCAATCGATCCGCAAGAGCCATCGCGTTATTCTCCGGCACCAGCCAGCCGGAATGATCAGATTTGATCAGCTCCGGGATCCCGCTGTGCAGCGTCGATACCACCGGGATCCCAACGGCCATCGCCTCCATCAGCGCCACCGGAATGCCTTCCATATCGCCATCGGCGCCCGTTACCGAAGGCAGCAGGAACACGTCAGCCTCATCGAGCATGGCTTTAACCTCATGGCTCGGCTTGAAGCCCGGCATCTCCACGACATCGTCCAGCTGATACTGTTCGATAAGCGTGCGCAGACGACGTTCCCACGGGCCAATGCCGAGAATGCGATAGTGGAACGCCACCCCGCGTGCCTTCAGCTGTCGGCAGGCTTCGATGGCCACGTGCAGACCTTTCTTCTCGGTCAGACGGGCTACGGAGATGATCTGCAGCGGTTTTCCCGGCACCTTAACCGGGCGGCGAGTGAAGCGCGTTAAATCCACGCCCATACGCGACACGGCAATTTTCTCCGCCGGACAGCCCATGCTTTTCAGTCGTCCGGCCCACAGGTCGCTGATGGGCAGCATCATGTCGCCGCGGCGGAAAAGCTCCTGATACTCCGGCGTGTAGTGGTTCAGCACCTCGCGGCTGGAAATATCGATACCGTGGAAGATGGTCGCAATTTTGCCATCAATTACGCCAAGCTCACGCAGTTTCGCGGCGGTGACCCCCGCCGGGCCAAAGTGGGCGATAAACACGTCGGCACGATACGGCTGCGCCGTTTGCCCGCAGATGGCCGACAGAATTAAATTGCGAGATTCCGATCCATAGCGGGAAACGTTCAGCGCGCGCCACGTCGACGCGCGGTGGATCCCGCGTAACGTCTGGCTGGCCCGGTAGCGCAGCTTGCTCAGCTTCCCGGCCGGTTCGTCCTGCAGCCAGCGGGTCTTGGCCTCCAGCCCATACTGGGTATACGCCGCATGGGTATTTTTGGTGTCGCCCTTTTGCAGGGCGACGATCTCGACGTCATATCCCATATCGATAAACGCGGTAATTTGGTTCAGTACAAAGGTCTCAGACGACAGCGGAAATTTCAGTAAGAAGAAACCAACCTTCATTTCCCCTCCCGCACGCGGTCAAGTACCGACTTCACCATGTCAATGCCCTTCTCGCGCTCGGCTTTCACCGCCACCGCCAGGCGTTCATTGATCGCGGGCAGTTGACCCAGGGTGTCCCCCACCATTGCACCGAGCGATCCGTCCAGCAGATGACGAATATCCACGGCCATTTCCGGCATGCCAAGCTGCTGCATAATCCCGGCGGACTTGTGCTCATAGTTAATGGCGATGGCCGGCGTGCCAAAGTTCATGGAGATAATCGCCGAGTGCAGACGGGTGCCCACGGTCAGGTCGCAGGCTGCGAGCAGTTTGCCCATCTCCAGGTCGTTCAGCTCGTCCATCACCACGTGGTAGCGGGACGGGTCGTTCACCAGGTTGCGCAGGTTCAGCGCCACCATGCGGTCATCTTTGTTGTAGCTGTCGATGCCGGTACAGGTTGAGAGCGCCAGCACCTGATAACCGCTGTCCAGCACGCGATTCACCACGTCGGCGAACGCTTTCTCATAGGCTGCCTGGGTGGTGCCAAGACGCTTATCGAACGGGGCGAGTTCACGCAGGGTAATCGCAACGGTTTTCTGTTTCGCCGTCACGTCGAGCCAGTGCTGCACCGCGTAACTCGGCTGGAAGTTATCGTCCTGGTGATCCACCAGCCAGGCGGTATCCACGCCGTGTTCTACTTTAGAGGTGTCAATTTCGCTACGCTTCATCATGTCGAGGCTGACCGATTCGCGCAGGATCAGCGCGTCGCAGTGGCCAAACACATAATTCGCGAGCTGGTTAAACTGCGGATCCTGGAACGGCCCGACGCTGTGGCCGATCATAAACAGCGGCTTTTTCGCCATGAACGTGCACAGCGCATGCTCAAACTGCGGCACGCCGTAGAGATCGACGAAGAACGAGCCGCCGACCTGAATAATGGCGTCATAGCCGGAAAGCAGACGCACGAAGTCCGTAAAGCCCTGCGCGATCGCGATGTTGCGCAGCCTGCCGGTGTCGGTGACGCGGGAAAGCAGCACCTGATGCTGGTAGCGACGGCGCAGCACTTTCTTCACGCGCCCCATCACGCCCGCGGCGTTGTTGTGCTGTTTCATCTGGCTGTAGAGCGGGTCGCCCATCACCGGGCGGTTCAGTAACCAGGATGAGCTGACCGGATAACGGCTCATCACGTCCACTTCAGTCTCAGGCTTAAGGGTGTTAATTGCATCCAGTAAACCACGCAGGATGGCGCTGTCGCCACGGTTGCCGCAGGTATGGTTGCCAAGAATTAATAATTTCATAATGGCCTCTTAAAGAACTAGCCTGCGCGAAGCAGCGTTTTCATTTTTTCGTTACGGCAAAACTGGCGCTTCATCTCTACCACCAGCGCGTTGCGCGACAGCACAATCATCACGCCAAACGCCAGCGCGCCCGCGGCAACCTGCACCGCCAGCAGCGCGGCCAGCGGCAGATGCCCGCTGAGGATAATGCCCAGACCGTAGCTCACCGCCAGGGTCGGCAATGAGAGATAGAACGGCAGCCACAGGCTCAGGATGTACTGACGGTAGCTGGAGCCCAGCACCGGTTTGATCATGATGAAGTAGCTCAGAACGGTATTGACGATCTGCACCAGCAGGAAGCCCAGCGTGACGCCGATGGCGCCCGCCATATGCCCGCCGACGATAATCGCCGGAATAAACAGGAAGGTTTTGAACACGTTGAATTTAAAGCTGATATCCACGCGCGCCTTCGCCATCAGCAGAGAACCAATCGGATTGCCCACGGAGCGTAGCAGCCCCACCACGCACAGCAGCTGCAGGATCGGGATAATGCCGTTCCACTTCTCGCCAAACACCAGTGGCACGAAGTTGCTGGAAACCACCATCAGCCCCAGCAGCACCGGGAAGTTGATAATCCCCACCACGGAAAGCAGCTTGTAAAAGTTGACGCGCAGCTTCTCGGTGTCGTCCTGAATCTTGGCGAACGCCGGGAACAGCACGCGAGTGATAATGGGGTTCAGCTTCATAGGAGGAACAACCGCAACGTTATAGGCCAGGTTGTAGCCCCCCGCCACGCTCGCGCCCAGGATGCGCGCCAGCACCAGCGTCGAGAGATTGGTATTCACATAGTTAATAATGCTGTCCGCCGTCAGCCACGCGCCAAAGCGCAGGTTGGACGAGACGGACGCGAGAGAGAAGTGCAGCCCCGGACGATAAATCTTGCGGCCAAAGTAGCCGAACAGCAGCGTACGCACGGCAGAGTTAACCAGGTAACCGAGGATGGCGGTCATCGCCAGCGGCCAGAAATGGGCGCTCACCACGGTAAAGGTAAAGCCCGCCAGCACCGCGCTGGTTTCAATCATGCCGATTTTATTGAACTCCAGCTCTTTCTGCATCAGCGCGCGGAACTGCTGCCCGTGGGGGATCACCACAAAGGCAAACGACAGCGTGCGCATCAGCGGGGCGAGATCCGGGTTGTGCAGCACGCTGGCGATGGTGTCGCTCAGCAGGAACACCAGCACGAAGACGAAAATCCCCAGCCCCACGTTCAGCCAGTAGAGCGTGGTCAGCTCAAGATGGCTGATCTCTTTGCGCTGGATAATCGAGTTGGCGATACCGAAGTCAGACAGCGTGTCGGCCAGCGCGATAATCACCAGCGAGACGGTCAGCAGGCCGAACTGGTGGTTATCGATAATGCGCGCCAGCACCGTCATCTGCACCAGGCCGAGGCCAATGATGACGATGGTCGCCATCGCTGACCACTTGGCGCCGCTGATGGTTTTTTCACGTAAGCTCATCTTAGTACGCCGCTTTGTTCACGAAACCTTTGAAGATGGTCAGAAAAACAATCTTGATATCGAACCAGAGGCTCCACTCGCGGATGTACTCCAGATCGAACTCGATGCGTTTTTCCATTTTTTCCAGCGTGTCGGTCTCGCCGCGCCAGCCGTTGATCTGCGCCCAGCCGGTGATGCCCGGCTTCACCTTATGGCGCAGCATGTAGCCTTCAATCAGCGAACGGTACTGCTCGTTATGCGCCACCGCGTGCGGACGCGGGCCAACAATCGACATGCCGCCGGTAAAGACGTTGATGAACTGCGGCAGCTCGTCAAGCGAAGTGCGACGCAGGAAGTTCCCCACGCGGGTGACGCGCGGATCGTTCTGCGTCGCCTGGGTCACCACCTTGTCGTTCTCCATCACCTTCATGGAGCGGAATTTCCACACCATGATCGGCTTACCGTCCATGCCGTAGCGGGTCTGACGGAAGATAACCGGGCCGGGAGAGCTCAGCTTCACCGCCAGAGCGATGCAGCACAGCACCGGGGAAATGAGCAGTAAAATCAGGGAAGAGAGTACGATATCTTCCACACGCTTGAGCACGCGGTTAATACCCGACAGCGGCGTGTCGTACAGCGGTACCACCGGCACGCCGTTCACCTCTTCAATGCGGGAGTGCAGAATGTTGAAGGTAAAGACGTCCGGGATCAGGATCACCGAACAGGTGGTGTCCGCCAGCTCGCGCATCAGCTGCTTGATGCGGGTTTCGTCTTTCATCTGCATGGCGATATAGACGTTATGAATTTTTCCGGCCTTCGCGTCTTCAATCAGCTGCGCGTAATTGCCCGCCCAGTCCGCAGGCACGCCGCCCGGCTTCGCGTCGTGGTAAATCCCCACCACTTCAAACCCTAACCACGGCTCTTTGCGGAAGCTGTCGAGCAGCACTCTCCCGACCGGTAAATCACCCGCTACGGCGACGAAACGACGGTTATAGCCGCGGTTACGCAGCCAGCCCGCGCCAAAGCGGATCAGGGAACGGCACACTACCATGCCGACGCTGGTTAGCAGGTACCAGCAGAGATAGGTCACGAAGCGGTTGTCAAAATCATGGCTGAACGCCACCAGACCGGCGCTGAAGATCAGGCTCAGAGTCCAGTTCTGCAGCAGCAGCATCAGTTCGGTGGTCATTTTCACGCCGCGCCACGAGCGGTAGAAATCGGTCATCCCGCCGATCATCTGAAACACAACCAGCGCAATCAGGGCCATCAGAAGATGCATATATAAGAACGGCAGCCCGCTGATCCGACACACCGCCCACAATCCACCGACCATGATGGTGATATCAGAAAAACGCTGCACCATAGAGATTAACGATGCATTCGTTCTCGCTCGTTCGCGTTTTTTTAGATTCGTCATCGTTGTTCCTGTATTCGGTTCCCCCTCCCGCCGGGAGGGGCAATTGTTACTGATTCAACAGCGCCAGAATGTCCTTCGTTCGGGCTTCCATCAGCGCCGTATCAGCGCGGGATTCCACGTTCAGGCGCACCACCGGCTCGGTGTTGGACGAACGCAGGTTAAAGCGCCACTGCGGGAACGCCATGCTGATGCCGTCCGTACGGTCAATCTCCAGCGCGTGAATGGCAAAGTGCTGTTCAACGCGGGCAATCGCCTCGGCCGGCTGCGCCAGCTTGCTGTTGATCTCCCCGCTCGCCGGGAATGCCGCCATGCGGTCGCGCACCAGCTCGCCCAGGCTCTGTCCTTTCAGGCACAGCAGCTCGGTCACCAGCAGCCACGGGATCATCCCGCTGTCGCAGTAGGCAAAATCACGGAAATAGTGGTGCGCGCTCATCTCGCCGCCGTAGATGGCGTCTTCTTCGCGCATGCGCTCTTTGATGAAGGCATGGCCGGTTTTAGACATCACCGGCTCGCCGCCCGCGGCCTTCACCACGTCGACGGTGTTCCAGGAAAGACGCGGATCGTGAATGATCTTCGCGCCCGGGTTTTTCTCCAGGAACGCTTCCGCCAGCAGGCCAACGATGTAGTAGCCTTCGATAAACTGCCCTTTCTCGTCAAACAGGAAGCAGCGGTCGAAGTCGCCGTCGAAGGCGATGCCCATATCGGCACCGTGCTCAATCACCGCGTTACGGGTGTCGTCGCGGCACTCCGGCAGCAGCGGGTTAGGAATACCGTTCGGGAAGTTACCGTCCGGCGTGTTGTGTACCTTGACGAAGGTCACCGGCACGTTCAGCGCCTTAAAACGGGCTTCCAGCGCATCGACAACCGGGCCTGCCGCGCCGTTGCCGGAGTTGATGACCAGCTTCAGCGGCTTGAGGTTCGCCACGTTGATGTAGCCCAGCAGGTGGTCGATGTACTCTTTCTGCAGGTTAATCTGCTTGTAGCTGCCGCGCTTCGCGTCGTTCACCGGCGGGAAGTCGTTGGCTTCCGCAAGGCGCTGCACGTCGCGCAGACCGGTGTCGCCGCTAATCGGGCGCGCGCCCTTGCGCACCAGCTTCATGCCGTTGTAGTCCATCGGGTTGTGGCTGGCCGTCACTTCGATACCGCCGTCCACGCCGAGGTGGAAGGTGGCAAAATAGATCTCTTCGGTACCGGACAGGCCGATGTCCAGCACGTCCACGCCCGCGTCCTGCAGCCCTTTTGCCAGCGCCAGCTTCAGGGATTCGCTGGTCAGACGCACGTCGCCGCCCAGCACGATGGTCTTAGGTTTTAAATATTCGCCGTACGCGCGACCGATGCGCCACGCGATGTCTTCATTCAGCTCTTCGCCCAGCTTGCCGCGAATATCGTAGGCTTTAAAACAGGTTAATTTTTCCATGATGACCCCTTTTTCAGGCAACAGTTGGCCCTGACCACTTAATGGCCAAATTTATTTTTGTCATTCGTAGGCCCGGCAGGCGCAGCGCCGCCGGGCATGATGCTGCGTGCTACACGCGGCCGTAGCGATCCTGGAAGCGCACAATATCGTCCTCTTCCAGATACGAGCCGGAGCGCACCTCAATTAAATCGAGAGGAATTTTTCCCGGGTTTTCCAGACAGTGCGTGGCGCCCAGCGGAATATAAATGGACTCGTTTTCTCCCAGCAGCTTCACTTCGCCGTCGATGGTGACTTTGGCCGTACCCGCCACCACCACCCAGTGTTCAGCGCGGTGATGGTGCATCTGCACCGACAGCCCCTCGCCCGGCTTCACGGTGATGCGCTTCACCTGATAGCGGTCGCCCGCGTCGATGGAGTCATATTTGCCCCACGGACGGTACACTTCACGGTGGATGTGGTGTTCGTGACGGCCATCGGCCTTGATCTTCTCAACCACTTTTTTAACGTCCTGCACGGCATTACGGTCGGCAATCAGCACGGCGTCTTTGGTCTGGACCACAACAAGATCTTTTACCCCAACCGTGGTGACCAGGCCGGACTCGGCGTAGACGTAGCTGTTTTCCGTTTTGTGGCTAATAACATCGCCGTGATGGACGTTACCCTCCGGGGTATGGGCGCTGATCTCCCACAGGGAGGACCAGGATCCAACATCGCTCCAGCCCGCATCCATCGGTACCACGACGGCGTCAGCCGTGCGTTCCATTACCGCATAGTCAATGGACTCTTCCGGACAGGCGAGGAACGCCTCTTCATCCACGCGGATAAAGTCGAGATCCGGGTCCACCACCGCCATCGCTTTTTCGCAGGCGTTCAGAATATCCGGGCGGTATTTACGCAGCTCTTCGAGATAGCGTCCGGCGCGGAACAGGAACATCCCGCTGTTCCAGTAATATTCACCGCTGGCGACATAGGCCTGGGCGGTTTCGAGATTCGGTTTTTCGACAAACTGCGCCACGTCAAACGCCACGCTATCGCCCTCACCCGGCGTTACGCTGCCGCGACGGATGTAACCGTAGCCGGTTTCCGGCAGATCCGGCACGATGCCGAAGGTCACCAGCTTGCCGCTCTCGGCGTAAGGGATCGCGGCACGCACCGCGTCGCGGAATGCGTCTTCCTGCTGGATAACGTGATCTGCCGCCAGGACCAGCATCAGCGGGTCACAGTCAGGGCTGCTGCGTTTTGCCGCCAGCGCCGCCAGGGCGATCGCGGGCGCGGTATTACGTCCGGCAGGCTCCAGGATGATGTTTTCCGTGAGCTTATTCAGCTGGCGCAGCTGCTCGGCAACGATAAAGCGGTGCTGTTCGTTACAAATCACCACCGGGCTTTCACACTCCACGCCGTGCAGACGGTTTACCGTCGTCTGCAGCATGGTGAGATCCCCTTTCAGGCAGAGGAACTGTTTTGGATAGAGCACGCGGGACAGCGGCCACAACCGGCTACCAGAGCCACCAGCCATCACAACCGGATACAAAGTGGTTTGACTCATGATTTATCCCCGTATATCTGCAATAAATTGGCTCAGCACGTTCTCTTTCTCGAGCGTGCGTTCGGCATATTCACGTGCCACCGTGTTCACTTTTGGCATGGCGAGTGCCTGTTCAATGCCGGTGACCAGCGCGGGAACGGATTCCGGCTCCACGCACACGGCAATCCCCGGATAGCTGCCACACAGCTGGCCTAATTCAGTTTCGGCTTCCGCCGTAATCACCGCGTTACCGCCCACTGCCAGAATGTTGGTCAGCTTGGACGGCAGCACCGCATCCGCCGCGCCGCGTTTTTGCACGACCAGATGGCAATCCGCCATTTTCAGCAGCGCGGGCAGCGCATCGTACGATTGCAGCGGGAAAAACTTCACGTTGGTCAGGCCGCGTTCACTGGCCATCTTCTCCAGCCGCGCTTTTCCCCCGCCCTGTCCGACAATCACAAACGTCCACGGCTGTTCGATCAGCAGACGGGCCGCTTCAATAACGCTCTCAAGCCCCTGCTTTTCGCCGATGTTGCCTGAGTAAAGAATGATTTTTTGGTCTTCAGGCAAACCGAGCCGGGCGCGCAGCGCCTGAGCCTCTTGCTCCGTCACGTCGCGAAAACGCGCCACTTCGGACCAGTTCGGGAAGAAGATCACCTTCTCCGCCGGGACGCCCTTCTCCTGCGCTTTGTTCATCATCGAGCGCGAGATCGTTGAGACGTAATCCACGTTATGCAGGCCGCTGCGCTCAAAGGCGCTGGCGAGCTTCGCCACCTTGCCGCCCTTGCCTTTCCCGGCCATACCCAGACCGAGCATGGCGTCCACTTCATAATCCTGAATGTGCAGCAGGGTGCGCGCGCCGGAGAGTTTTCCCAGCAGGCGCATGCCCGGCGTGCAGAACAGCGTCGGCACCACGCCAATGATGCGATCCGGCTTCCAGCGACG
The DNA here is from genome assembly GCF_014930485.1 of Enterobacter cloacae complex sp. P47BA. Taxonomy (NCBI): domain Bacteria; kingdom Pseudomonadati; phylum Pseudomonadota; class Gammaproteobacteria; order Enterobacterales; family Enterobacteriaceae; genus Enterobacter; species Enterobacter cloacae complex sp. P47BA. The sequence continues at coordinate 263,385 of NZ_JADBRF010000002.1, forward strand.
CTGCGCCATCAGCGGGAAGAAACTGCTGAGGGCAAAGCTGCCCAGATGAATTAAACGTTTCAGCGTCGAGGGCTGCTTCGGCACGTAGAGCGGGCAGCGCCAGACGGTCGCGGCCCCCTCTTCACGGCGATAGCGCCAGCTGGAATAGCGTTCGCCTACCTTCCACTCCGGGTAGTACGGCGGGGCAGTAATCACCCGCACGTCATGTCCCTGGCTCGCCATCCACTCGACCATCTCGCCGGTGTATTTCCCGATGCCGGTTAATTCCGGCGAATAGTTAATGCCATACACAAGGATCTTCATAAACCCGGCACCCCGGACTGACGTTCTGCGAGGAAGTACGCTCGACTGTTATCGTGAACGTTATCGCTCGCCAGCAGCGCCTCTGGCGTCTGCCAGCGGTAGTCGTCATGCTGAGAATCAGGCAGACGCAGGTCTGCCTCACTCACCTTCAGGCGGAACCCCAGCACGATGTAGTGCGTGGAGAACCCGGTGCCTGAAAAGTTATCGTCATAGAAGTGCTGCCAGACCCCGTAAAACTGGCCTGCCGCCATTGGCAGCTGCAGACCCAGCTCCGCCAGAGTGAGACGCTCAAACGCATCGGTAAGCCGCTCATCCTTCTGCACGCGCCCGCCGGGCACGAACCAAAAGCCCTGTGCAGGACGATTGGTTCGTTTCCCCAGCAAGAACTCGCCGCGTTCGTTCTCCACGATCAGATCAATTGAGATCAGCGGAGTAGAACGCACTACCGTGGCAAAATCTTCCTGACTTAAAAACATCATTACCCCCGGAAGCGGTGCTGGTTTTCCAGGAACCACTGGTAGGTGCTGGCCAGCCCCTGCTCCAGTGACACCTCGTGATACCAGCCCAGCTGGTGCAGGCGGGTCACGTCCAGCAGTTTGCGCGGCGTGCCGTCCGGTTTGGTCGCGTCAAACACCACGCGGCCCTTGTAGCCCACCACCTGCGCGATGGTCTGCGCCAGCTCGCGGATGGTGCAGTCCACGCCGGTACCCACGTTAATGTGCGACAGCATCGGCTCGGTGTTTTCCTGCCACACCTCGCGATCCAGCTCCATCACGTGAATGCTGGCAGCCGCCATGTCGTCCACGTGCAGGAACTCGCGCATTGGCGTTCCGCTGCCCCACACCACCACGTCCGGGGCGTTTTCGGCAGTCGCCTCGTGGAAGCGACGCAGCAGCGCCGGGATCACGTGCGAGTTGCTCGGGTGGAAGTTGTCGTGCGGTCCGTACAGGTTGGTCGGCATCACCGAGCGATAGTCGCGGTTGTACTGACGGTTGTAGGATTCACACAGCTTGATCCCGGCAATTTTGGCAATCGCATACGGCTCGTTAGTGGCTTCCAGCGTGCCCTGCAACAGCTCGCTCTCGGCAATCGGCTGCTTCGCCATCTTCGGGTAGATACAGGATGAACCGAGGAACAGCAGCTTGTTCACGTTGTGCAGATGCGCCGCATGAATGATGTTGCTCTCGATCATCATGTTCTCGTAGATGAAATCCGCCGGGTAGGTGTTGTTAGCGACAATGCCGCCCACCTTCGCCGCCGCCAGATACACCTGGTCAATGCGTTCGTTCGCAAAGAAGTCCTGTACCGCACGGTTGTCGAGCAGGTTCAGCTCGTCACGGGTGCGGACAATCACCTCTACGTCACCGCGCTGTTCCAGCTGGCGGACAATCGCGGAACCCACCATTCCGCGATGACCGGCGACAAAAATACGTTGTTTTGTCATTCTCAGGACTCCAGCGCGATGGCAACCTCGTAGCCATGAGACTTGAGCAGGGAGTGTTTTTTCGCTGCTTCAAGGTCTTTGGCCACCATCTCGGAAACCATCTCCTGCAGAGTGGTTTCTGGTTTCCAGCCCAGCTTCTCGTGCGCTTTGGTTGGGTCGCCCAGCAGGGTTTCTACTTCAGCAGGACGGAAGTAGCGCGGATCAACCTGGACAATCACGTCGCCTGGCTTCACGCCTGGCGCGTCGTGGCCGGTCACGGACACAACGATACCCTTCTCTTCCACACCCGTGCCTTCGAAGCGCAGTTTGATGCCCAGCTGCGCCGCAGCCATCTCAACGAACTGACGCACGGAGTACTGCACGCCGGTCGCGATAACGAAGTCTTCTGGCTGTTCCTGCTGCAGCATCATCCACTGCATTTTCACGTAGTCTTTGGCATGGCCCCAGTCACGCAGGGAGTCCATGTTGCCGAGGTGCAGGCAAGATTCCAGACCCTGAGCAATGTTGGCGATCGCGCGGGTGATTTTACGAGTCACGAAGGTTTCGCCGCGGCGAGGGGATTCGTGGTTGAACAGAATGCCGTTACAGGCGTACATACCGTAGGATTCACGGTAGTTCACGGTGATCCAGTAGGCGTACAGTTTTGCTACCGCATACGGAGAGCGCGGGTAGAACGGCGTGGTCTCTTTCTGTGGAATTTCCTGCACCAGGCCGTACAGCTCGGAGGTAGATGCCTGGTAGAAGCGAGTTTTCTTCTCGAGACCGAGGAAGCGAATCGCCTCCAGCAGACGCAGGGTACCCATGGCGTCAACGTCAGCGGTGTATTCCGGGGACTCGAAGGAGACCGCTACGTGGCTCATCGCCCCCAGGTTGTACACTTCATCCGGCTGTACTTCCTGCAGGATACGAGTCAGGTTGGAGGTATCGGTCAGGTCGCCGTAGTGCAGGTGGAATTTCGGGTTCGCCGCGTGAGGATCCTGATAGATGTGATCCACACGTTCGGTGTTGAAAGAAGACGCACGACGTTTAATACCATGCACTTCATACCCTTTCTCCAGCAGCAGTTCTGCCAGGTAAGAACCATCCTGCCCGGTAACGCCGGTGATGAGAGCGACTTTAGACATGTTTATATTCCTCTACTTATGAATTTAATCAGTTTCAACGCGTTCGCGTATCACCACTGCGGGGTTGCCACGGCAAACTTTATTTGCCGGTAGCGATTTAAAAACGCTGCTGCGGGCACCGACTACCGTGCCATCGCCAACAGAAATACCTGGTGCAACAAAAACATCCGTTGCCAGCCAGCACTTCTCACCGATCACAATAGGCGAAGCGGTAATATCAAAATGCGGGCTCATAAAGTCGTGGCTGCCGGTGCACAAATAACACTTCTGTGAAACCACCGAATTTGCGCCAATCGTAATCTCGCCCAGGGTATATAACACCGCGTCATCCCCTACCCAGGCGTAATCTCCGAGGGTTAATTTCCAGGGGTAGGTAATCTTTACCGAAGGTCGAATAACTACGTTTTTTCCGATTTTTGCGCCAAACAGGCGCAATAAAAAGGCTCGCCAGCGGTACAGTATTTGCGGCGACCAGGCAAATAAGGTTGCCTGAACCGCCCACCACAGCTGTACCTTAATACCGTTCCCGCCCCGAAAACCTTTCGGTACGGAGAAACCTTTTAAATCCTGCATTGCGTTTCCTTATATTCAGGCTTTGTTATATAAGGTTTTTGTTTTACCTGTCGTACGCAGGCGTAATAAATAAGACAATTCCGCCCAGAATCCCGGCACGCGTAATATTTGACGCTGCACCTTTTTTGCATCCTGGCATAATTCCAGATTATTAGACGTTGACACGCCACCCATCGAAAATTCAGACACCAGCCCTTTAATTCGACGGAATGGGTAACCTGATTTATACAGGCTGGCGGCCAGCGCATAATCGGATGACACCTTGTACTGCAAATCGTAAGGCTGTTTTTTCAGACCGTTTACCGGGAAGAAAATGGCCTGATGGCTGGCCGGCAGGCTGTGGTAGATATACCAGCCTGGCTTGGCGCTGCGGCAGACTTTATGCCCGTCGCCAAAATCGAGCAGCGCATCGCCAATATACATGGCATCCTCTTTCTGGCGCGCCAGCTGACGAGCAAACAACGCCACGTCGTCGTGGAAAATATCGCCGGAGTTGAGGAAGATGGCATAACGGCCCTGGGCCATAGAAATGCCCTTGTTCATCGCATCGTAGATGCCTTTATCTTTCTCGCTGATGTAGCGTAAGTTGAACTCACCGTTGAGTTTTTCCAGAAACTCCGCCGTGCCATCGTTCGAGCCGCCGTCGACCACGATCCACTCAAAGGTGAGGCTTGGATCGCGCGCCAGGTTGCGCAGCGAGCGCCAGGTTTTTACCACCCCTTCGTAATTACGAAAAGCGACAGTAATGACGCTAAGAAACATAAATCACCTCATTTCGTCATACGTTCGTAATATTAAGCGCCTTACGCAAAATAAACGGACAGACAATCAAGAAAGCATATTCCGGGCTAAATATTGACCCGGTAAAAAACAGCGACACCGGCGTAAAAAGATAAAGCTGCACGCGGAAGTTCTGGTTATCACCAAACGCGTTGATCATCATTTTGAAAACTTTAAACAGATACCACAGCGTCAACAGTACGGCGAACCACGAAAAATAAATAATTAACAGATACAGACCATTGTCTATGGTTTTACCGACATCCGCACCGTTAAAGATTCCGAATGATGCAACATATTCGTAAAGTGAGCCGAATCTTACTACACCATCGATATGGGTTAAGGAATAACCCACCATCACCAGCGGACCAATGATGCGATAATAGGACGATGACCCTTCCGTTCCCAAATCACCCAGACGTTCTGAAATGTACGGAAACGCGAATATGACGCCCACTAAAAATACCGTCAGAGAGATTATCGCCAGCGGCAGTTTTTTCTTAATCGCATCTTTGTTCAGGTACTGGAACGCCCACTCCAGCAGGTAAAACAGGATAAATGTCATTACCCCTGAGAACGATCCAGACAGAACGATTCCTGCAAGAATCATAGCATCGGTCTTAGGCGTTTTGATACCAAACTGTTTGATGCTGAGCCAAATTGAGATTAACGCCAGAGCGAAAAACGCCGGTTCAAAATAGAGCGCCGTTGTACGCTTCCCACCAAACTTAATGAAGTTCAGTACATAGCTGTTACTGTAAATGAGATATTTCGAAATTATCTCCATCAGGCTGCTGCCACCGGTCAAAATAATCTGCGCCATTTCCAGTGCGGCAAGCACAACAATTAACGCAACGGCAATATAAAAGAACCTGAGGATTTTCCGATAATTGTGCAGCGAAATAGTTTTGAAGCGAATACTCCAGACCATGCCAATAATAATAACGATATAAACAAACAGCATGGTTGAAGTGACGTATTTACTGGCATCCAGCGACTGGCCAAAGATGTAGTTAAACAGCGTCAGGCCCGTGCCCAGCCCCAGGGCAATCATCAGCTTCTTCAGGTTGATTTTATCGACATACAGCAGAAGCAGAACGGGCAAAAAAGTTACGATGGTTATCGGGAAGCTTTCGCCGAGCTGGGCAATTTTGACGTTGACCAGCAGGTAGATCAGCGGCAGCAGCAGATAACTACAGATTCTGATAGAACGAGACATACTCCTCCAGCATCTGTTGTCCACTGTAGGCCTTGCGGCTGCGGTTGCGGAACGATTCCAGGTCAGTGCCAAAAACGGCCTCGGCGATCTGCGCCTTCGGCAACTGCACCAGAGGCAGGACCTCGTGCCCGGCGAAGGTTTTTCCGCCAGATTTTTCCAACACTTCGCGCGCTGCATCGCTGTGGGTGGCAATCACCGGCACGCCGATGGAGAGCGCCTCGCAGAGGATCAGCGGGTAATTATCCACACGAGAGCTGAACACCAGCGCGTCCATACCATTCAGGGCACTCATCAGCTTGCGCTTGTCGGTTTCAAACCCGTGATTCACCACGTTAGCGCCTTCGAACGGCGAGAATTTGCCAAAGGTATGCAGTTCAATTTTGTCGCCGAGCGCCATCATGTCGCGCACCAGCTGCTGGTTAGTTTTGCCGTCGTAGCGCAGATCGTGCGCAACGATGGCAATTTTCGGTTTGCCCGCGGTTTCCGCCACCGGCGTCAGCTCGGCCAGGATGGCTTCCGTCGCCACGTCGATACCGTTGTTGATAATCTGACAGCGCCCTGCCCCATACAGGCTGTTGAAGGCGTCGGCCACGTGCTGGCTCGGGGAGATAAACGTGCAGCCGAGCGAAAGCATGTCGCGGAACAACTGACGCTTTCCGTCTACCAGCTGATGCGCGCGATCCACCTTCACCGGCGGATAGTTGCTCAACGTCGGGCATTTCTGGCAGCTATCTTTCCAGCCTTCGCAGCCGTCGGTAAACGCGCAGCGTCCGGTTACGCTCCAGTGATCGTGCAGCGTCCAGACGAAGCGGGTGTCGGGCTTGTGGGCCTGCACCTTCTGACAAAACGCCACCACCTCTTCCAGATTCAGCCAGTAACTGTGAAGGACGTGAAAATGCAGCACAACCGGGCCGCTGGTGCGGGTCACGGTGCGATATAGACTGTTCAGGTTGCCAAACAGATCGCGGTTAAACAGGCGGAACAGCGCAATGTTGGCAACAGAGGTCAGACGCGGCGTGTGCTTGTGCACCTGCGGGAAGTTATCATGGCTGACGCTTTTCTTGCCGCCCTTGCCATAGCCGTAAATAAACCGGGACTGAAGTCCTTTTTGCAGGGCACGCTGGTGCAGATCCAGCGCCACGCCAGCCGCTCCGCCTTCTGCGAGGCGTACGTTAAATTGCAGAATGTTCATTTAATCACCTTCACGCGGGCTTTCTCACCCACCACCAGCGCGTTATCCGGAATGCTGTCCAGCACCACGCTGCCCGCCCCGATCGTCACGTTGTTACCAATCGTAATGTCGCCAATCATCACCACGTTCGCCCCCAGCTCGACGTTATTGCCGATCACCGGGCAGGCCAGGCTGTCCGGCCCGCGGTTGCCGATCGTCACCCCGTGGCGAATGGTGAAATCATCGCCCGCAACCACGAACTTGTTGATCACCACCGCATAGCCGTGGTGGATGGTAAAGCGGCGGCCAATGGTGGCAGCGGCCTGGATTTCATAGCCAAAAAAGCATTCGGTGATGATGCGGTACAGCACCAGAATCGGCGCCGCCCAGATATTGTTCAGTACGTTTTTCTTGCGCCACACCGAGCAAAAGTGCGCGATGCGGTACGCCAGAACCATGCAGCACGGGCGCAGGCTCCAGCTGTTTGCGCGGCAATCTTCCAGAAACATTATTTCCCCCGAAGCCCGTCAGCCAGACGCTTGCCGTTACGCACCGACAGCAGCGTCAGCAGGGTGCGCCAGTTCATGCGCTTATTGCGGATCTGATACAGGGTAAAGAGCTGATACTTGCGGCTGGCACGGTCAAACTTGTCCTTGTGCTTGCGGTAAAAATGGAAGTAGCCTGAAAACTTCTTCGGTGAGGAGGTGATCTGCATCTCCCCGTGGTTGATGTGCAGGATCTGCGTGGCCTCTTCCACTTTCCACGGCTCGCCGTACTCCACCACCATCCGCAAGAAGATGTCGTAATCCTGCGCGGCCTTCAGTTCGGTATCGAACAGGCACTCTTTAAAGCGCCACGCCCAGGTAAAGACCTGATTACCGATAATGTTGCGCTTGTAGAACAGGCGACGGGAGTACGGTGATTTCGGGTACAGCGGCAGGCTCGCGGGCTGCGAGTAAACCTCGCCCTGGCAGACATAGTCGTTGGCATACAGAAAAGCGTGCGTGACCAGCTGCTCTTTATGCGAAAGGAAGACGGACAGGCGGTTCGGCGTCCATTCGTCGTCATCGTCGATGCCGGTCAGATACTGCCCTTTGGCCTGCATAATCGCCTGATTACGCACCGCGCACGCCCCGGAGTTAATCGGGTTATGGGTATACATCACGCGTGGATCGTTGAGTTCGGTGACAAATTTTTGCAGCTGTTCATACGAGGAAGAGCAGTCATCAACGATGATCAGCTCCCAGTTATCGTAATCCTGACGTAACACCGACTTGATTGCGCGGATCGCCAGCTGCTGACGATTCCATGTCGGCATATAGATTGAAACTAAAGGGCGTTGTGTGGTCATCTTTTCCTCCTACCCCTCACCCCGGCCCTCTCCCCTGAGGGGAGAGGGTGAAAGGCGGCACCGGACAGTTCCCTCTCCCCTCTGGGGAGAGGGTTAGGGTAAGGGGGGGTGTTTTGTTATTTGCTGTCAGACTTGTATTCGTACTCGTAATAACCGTAATCCTGGTACCCGGTCGCACGACGGAAGATGGAGTTCAGGATGACCCCTTTCACCTCAATGCCGTTCTGCTCGAAGCGGCTCAGGCTGGTTTCCACTTCCTTCAGGGTATTCACCGCATAGCGTGCCACCATCAGCGTGGTACCCGCATGACGGCCAACCACGGCGGCATCGGTCACGGCCAGAATTGGCGGCGTATCGATCAGCACCAGGTCATAGTTTTTGCTCGCCCACTCAATCAGCTGGGTGAAGCGTTCGCTCATCAGCAGTTCAGACGGGTTCGGCGGCACCTGACCACGCGGGATCAGGTCGAATTTCGGAATCGAGGTCGGCTTGGCGCTCTGGCTAATCTCTCCCTGACCCAGCAGGATTTCCGACAGACCGTTCACATTGTTGGTACCCAGCAGTTCGTGGGTATAACCCTTACGCATATCACAGTCGATCAGCAGCACGCGCTTGTTGGTCTGGCTCACCACGGCCGCCAGGTTGGCACAGACAAAGGTCTTACCGATTGACGGGCTGACGCCGGTTAACATCAGGACGTTGTTTTTAGCCTGCATCATGGCGAAGTGCAGACTGGTACGCAGGCTGCGTATCGCTTCAATCGCCAGGTCGGTTGGGTTACCCACGGCCAGCAACTGGCTCTGTTTGTAACGCTTAACGCCCTTGATGGTCTTGACGCTGTCACGGGATTTTTGCCACTCAGACAGCGGAATGCTGGCATAGACGTTGATACCACTCTCTTCCAGCACCTGCGGGCTTTCGATGCCGCGGTTGAACAGCGAGCGCAGCAGGACGCCAACGATAGAGAGCATCAGGCCAAGAATAATGCTGCCAAGAATAATCAGCGCTTTCTTCGGCTTCAGCACGCCAGGCTGGGTAATGGCCGGGTCGACGATGCGCACGTCACCCACGGTGCTGGCCTCGGTGATTTTCAGCTCCTGCTGTTTGTTCAGCAGCTGCATGTAAACCTGCTGTCCGGACTCCACGTCGCGGGTCAGACGCACGATCTCCTGCTGCGTTTTCGGCATCGCGGTCACGCGGTCGTTCAGCTTCGCCTTCTCCTCTTCGAGAGTGCGGCGCTTCTCCAGCAGCGTGCGGTAGGCCGGGTGGCGTTTGGTGTAAAGCTTGGAAATCTCTGCCTCTTTGAAGGTCAGCTCGTTGAGCTGCGCATCAATATTCACCATCGAGTCGAGAACCGATTTCGCCTCCAGCGGCAGGTCGACGGAGTCTTTATCCTGACGGTAGGCGTTCAGCTTGTTCTCGGCATCGTCCAGACGGGCACGCACTTCCGGGAGCTGTTTAGCGAGGAACGCCAGGCTTTTCGCCGCTTCCGCCGACTTGCGCTCGACGTTCTGCTCAAGGTAGTTGCGGGTAATGCTGTTCAGGATGTCGCGAATTTGATCTTTATCTTCACCGGTAAAGGTCATGCTCAGCACGCCGGTGTCCTTACCGTTTTCGGTGACGGTCAGGTTGTTCTGCAGATTGTTGATCATCCCCAGCGTGGAGAATTTGGTGACGGTGAATTCACCGCCCTCCTGGGCGTGGATCGCGCTAACCATCATGCTAACGCCGTCTTTGTTCAGCATCTGCCCCACTTCGCCGCGTGCGCTAAAGCCCGCATCGCTGGTCAGCTGATACTGTTTCGGGCCCAGCACCGTCAGGGTAAAGGTTTGATCCCCCGCCCCTTTCGGCAGCACAAAGTCAGTGACTTTTACGGTGTCATTGTTGCGCCCCATCAGACGGTCCCAGCCGGCACCGAAGATCGGGAACGTATTTTTGGTGACGGAGATGTCGAGTCCGAGGTCGTGAACCGTTTTACCCAGCACCAGACGCGACTGGATCAGCTGAATTTCAGCGTCGGATGCTGGCGGTTTGTTCGCCAGCGCGGAGCCGATATCCTGCACCAGCGAGTTGCCGGTATTCTGCTCGATCTGCACCAGCGCGTCGGCGCTGTAGATAGGTGTGGCGAACAGCGTATACACGACGGCCGCTGCGGCAAACACGGCAGTAATGCCAAGCACCCACCACTTTGCCTCGATAACCGTGCCGACCAGGCGACCAATATCAATTTCATCACTGCCCGAAGTCGGGGCGGCAGAAGGTCTTGTTTTTTCTGTCATTGTTATCCCTGCTGAGCTTTCAGTGCCTGCGCCCACTGTTGGGCAGACTGGTCAAGTAAGGTGTAAACCGCCTCGAAGGCTTCATGGCTCTTGCGATACGGATCGGGGATTTCGCGTTCGTTGTCCCAGTGACCAAACAGCATCACCTTGCCGCGCATCTCCGGAGCGATATCGCATAGCGCATGAATATGCCGTTTTTCCATTGCCAGAATCAGGTCATACTCCCGGCACATGCGGCCGGTGACCTGGCGGGCGATATGCCCGTCAAGAGAGAGGTTGTGATCGCGGGCCACGCTCGCGGCGCGCTCGTCGGCACCTTTGCCCACCAGCGCGCCCAGCCCTGCGGACTCGACCGTTAACTCGGGCTGGTACTGTTTCAACAGCCGTTCAGCCGTGGGGGAACGGCAAATGTTCCCCACGCATACCACCAGAATTTTGTTAAACATCGCGGATTACCAGGTATGAATGTCGCGCGCCGTATCCGTCATGTAGCGAACGCCACTGATGGTTGGCAGCAACTGGTTGATCAGACGGTTCCAGCGGGCAACCGGCGCGGTGGTGACGTAAACCACATCGTATGGCTGGAGACGGAACTCCGTCGCCATCACCAGAGACGTCGCATCGGACATATCCAGCTGGTAGATGTTGGCAATCTTGCCCTTCGCGCTGCCTTCACCCTTCAGCGGACGGATGACGAAGATACCGGTCGCGTTAGAGGTGGTCAGATCGATACCTTCAGCATTGCCCAGCGCTTCGGTCAGGGTCATGCCGCTGAAGTCCATTTTGAGGGTGCTCTGTTTCTTCACTTCACCCATCACGAAGACTTTCAGATCGTCGTTGCGCGGTACGTAGAGAATATCGCCCGGATAGAGCAGGCGGTTCTGGGTCAGGTCGCCGTTTTGCATCAGCGCCTGCAGCGAAATGCGCTGCTCTTTGCCGTTGTGGGTCAGCACCACGTTGCGCCAGTCGGCGCCGTCAGTTAAGCCGCCCGCGGCGTTAATGGCGTCCAGAACGGTGAGCGGAACGTTGGTGATGGCCTGCTGGCCGGATTTGTTCACCTGACCGGAGATATAGGCTTTTTGCGAGCGGAATGCGGCGATATTAACGTCCACCTGCGGGTCGGCGATGTACTGCGCTAAGCGGCCGGTAATATCACTACGGATCTCGGCAAGCGTTTTCCCGGCGACATGTACTTTACCAATGTACGGATAGAACATGGTGCCATCTGACTGTACCCAGTTCCCGGTGTCGCTTGAGCTACGGTACTGGCCCGCTGGCGTGGTCAGTTCAGGGTGGTCCCAGACGGTCACGTTGATCACGTCGCCCGGCCCCACGCGATACTGATAGGAGGCAATTTCCTGGTCCAGAGACATATTCGGCTGGGCAACATTCGGACGTGGACGTAATTGTTCGACCAGACGTGGCGTAAGTGGATAAACATTCACCATTTTGTCGAGATCAAAATCGGCATCCTGTTGCTTGATCACATCCTTACCCATTGTTGACATATTGCTGCCGGGAAAGACCGTGCAACCACTCATCAAGGTCACAGACACCAATAATGGCATCAATTTCATTTTGGATTTCATCATTGATTATTTATCACTTTGGCAGAGTAATTATCCTGTGCAATTTAAATAAGCCTGAGACGTATTGGGTTTCAGCATGCAGTTAATCAAATAGAAATATAACTGGCATCAGTCCTAAAAAAAGCTTATTCATCCATTGGCTATTGACAGAATAATCGAGGCTGATTCACACGCTTTCAGGCACGCTACCGCCCTTGGCTTTCAGTTACCAATCCACTGACTAAACAATGTGTTATGGATAGACACCCTCTTGAGTAAGGTCTTCTGGAAATATATCAGCCGCTTGAAATACACAACGGATAATGAATGACCATTCCGAAGACCAAGACAATAATAGCAACAACAAGATTTAACATTTGATGCTGGGAGAATTGTTGCAGCTAACCTAATAGCAGGCAAGGAGACAACTGTCCTAATATCTGTTTTTAAGATTAATATTAAGAGCAAAGTTTTGACCTTTTAGGATTTTCTTTATATTGACAAAGAGAGAGTAAAAACCATTATCTGCGATATATCCTAAAAAGCACTCAGAATAATAAAATATACGTATTTTGCTTATTTACACTCACCTGAGACTGCTCTCTTTTTTACGCATCGTATTAAGAGAAATCTCAGCCCGACATTGCATTTTCCCCCAGCTTTATCCATGATCGAAGTGTGACATTCGTCATATAACAGAAGGTATTGCTATTACTATGGAATGGATTGCCGATCCATCAATCTGGGCCGGGCTGGTGACGCTGGTCGTCATCGAATTAGTGCTCGGTATTGATAATCTGGTGTTTATCGCCATCCTCGCTGAAAAACTGCCCCCTTCCCAGCGCGACCGCGCGCGCGTGACGGGTCTGCTGCTGGCGATGGTGATGCGTTTACTGCTGCTGGCCTCTATCTCCTGGATGGTCACGCTCACTCAGCCTCTGTTCTCCGTTCGCGGCCTGAGCTTTAGCGCGCGCGATCTGATCATGCTCTTCGGCGGGCTGTTCCTGCTGTTCAAAGCCACGGTGGAGCTTAACGAGCGGCTCGAAGGCAAGGACAGCGAGAACCCGACCCAGCGACGCGGGGCGAGATTCTGGCCGGTGGTGGCGCAAATTGTGGTGCTCGATGCAGTCTTCTCCCTGGATTCGGTGATTACCGCCGTCGGGATGGTGGACCATCTCGCCGTCATGATGGCCGCGGTAATCATCGCCATCACGCTGATGGTGATGGCGAGCAAAGCACTGACCCGCTTTGTGAACAGCCACCCGACAATCGTGATCCTCTGCCTCAGCTTCCTTCTGATGATTGGCTTCAGCCTGGTCGCCGACGGTTTCGGCTTCCACATTCCGAAAGGCTACCTGTACGCCGCCATTGGCTTCTCCGTCATGATCGAAGCGCTCAACCAGCTGGCGATATTTAACCGCCGCCGGTTTCTCTCCGCGAATCAGACCCTGCGCCAGCGCACGGCCGACACCGTGATGCGCCTGTTGAGCGGCAGGAAAGAGGATGCCGAGCTGGACGCCGAATCCTCTGCCCTGCTGGCCGATCACAGCGACGGGCAAATCTTTAACCCGCAGGAGCGGCTGATGATCGAGCGCGTGCTTAACCTGAATCAGCGCACGGTCAGCAGCATCATGACCTCCCGGCATGACATTGAGCATATTGACCTCACGGCACCAGAAGAGCAGATCCGCGCCCTGCTGGATAAAAACCAGCACACCCGCGTGGTGGTCACCGGCGGTGAAGAGGAAGAGGAGCTGCTGGGGGTGGTACACGTGATTGACCTGCTCCAGCAGCAGCTGCACGGCGAGCCGCTCAACCTGCGCGCGCTGGTACGCCAGCCGCTGGTCTTCCCGGAAGCGCTTCCGCTGCTCTCCGCGCTGGAGCAGTTCCGCAACGCGCGCACCCACTTCGCGTTTGTGGTGGATGAATTTGGTTCGGTGGAAGGGCTGGTCACGCTCAGCGACGTAATGGAAACCATCGCCGGTAATCTGCCAAACGAGGTGGATGAGATTGATGCCCGCCACGACATTCAGAAAAACGCTGACGGCTCGTGGACGGCCAACGGCCACATGCCGCTGGAAGACCTTGTGCAGTACGTGCCGCTACCGCTGGATGAAAAACGGGAATACCACACCATTGCCGGTCTGCTGATGGAGTATTTGCAGCGTATCCCGCAGCCGGGAGAAGAGGTTCAGGTGGGCGACTATCTGCTTAAAACCCTGCAGATTGAAAACCATCGCGTGCAGAAAGTGCAGCTTATTCCACTGCGGGATGAGGAAGAGCTGGATTTTGAGGTCTAGGTAAACCAAAACGGCAACCCCGTTGTAATGCCGATCAGTTAAGGATCGGTTGACCGATCCAGTGGCTGTGTAAGAATCCGGAAATGTTTACCCGTTTCC